>NZ_JBEOZN010000022.1:0-92448 GCF_040298085.1 Streptosporangium sp. NPDC001681
GGTCACCGCAGCACGCTGCGGCTCCCTCCTCCGCCTTGCGAGACACCACCTGACCGATCCTCGCCACGGCAAGATCCACAGGACAGGGCCTAGCTGAGGGCGATCGTCACCACGCCGCCGACGATGACGCAGGCGGCCAGCAGCCGCCTGGTCAGGTCACCCTCGGCCAGCAGCCTGCCGCCGAGCAGCACCGCGACGAGCACGCTGACCTCCCGTACCGGGGCCACCGCGCTGATCGGCGAGAGGGTGAACGCGGTCAGCGCCAGCAGGTAGGAGAGCGGCATCAGCACCGCCGCACCCAGCACCCGCGTCCGGTGCTCGCGCCAGACGGGCAGGACCAGGCTCCGGCGGTGGCCGCCGAGTACCGGTGCGGTCAGCACGAGGGTGCGGCCGAGGTCGCCGAAGTAGTTGAGCAGGATCGGCGCGACCGCGAAGGCGCTCACCACCTGCTTGTCCCAGACGGTGTACGCCGCGATGAACACTCCGGTGGCCAGCCCGAACCCGATGCCGCTCAGATCCCGGCGGCTGGGCCTGCGCGCCATGCTGAGCAGGAAGACACCCACCCCGATCAGGCCGATCCCCGCGATGCCCGCCAGGCCGGGTCGCTCGCCCAGGAAGAGGACGGCGACCAGGCTGGCCAGCAGCGGTCCGGTGCCTCGGGCGATCGGGTAGACCATCGACAGGTCGCCGTGCCGGTAGCCACGCTGGAGGAACATGAAGTAGCCCAGGTGCAGCGTGGTGCTCGCGGCGATCACCGCGAGGTCGGCCCACGAGAGGCCGGTGCCGCCGAGGAGGAGATAGCCGAGCGCGACCGGGGTCCAGACCGTCGTGGACGCGGCGGCCACCATCCAGACGAAGACGACGCCGTCGGCGTCGGCCGCCTGCTTGCTCAGCAGGTTCCAGCAGGCGTGGGCGACGGCCGAGGTGAGGATGAGGGCGAGGGCGAACAGGCTCACGGGGGACCTTTCCGGACCGCCGGACCGCGGAACCTTAGCCACAAACGCCCCAGACCCTACTCGCCTTCGCCACGCGCTCCCAGTGGTCCACCTGACCGGCTGTGGGCCGGTAGCTGTGGGTAGGCTGGCGGAACCATGGCTGAGACCACCGTCGTTCACCTCCTGCGCCACGGTGAGGTGCACAATCCCGCTAACGTCCTGTACGGCAGGCTTCCCGACTACCACCTCTCCGACAACGGCGTGCAGATGGCCGAGACGGTGGCCAAGGCGGTCGCCGGCCGCGACGTCGTCGCGCTGTTCTCCTCCCCGCTGGAGCGCGCCCAGGAGACCGCCGCCCCGCTCGCCGCGACCTTCCACCTGGACGTCACGCTCGACGAGCGGCTGATCGAGGCCGAGAACATCTTCGAGGGCCTCTCCGTCGGCGGAGGAGACGGTGTCTTCCGCAACCCGCGCTTCTACCGCTACCTGTGGAACCCGCTCCGTCCCTCCTGGGGAGAGCGCTACATCCACCTGGTCAACCGGATGAGCGGCGCGATCAACGCCGCGCGCAGGGCGGCGCGCGGCCATGAGGCGATCATGGTGAGCCACCAGCTCCCGATCTGGATCATCCGGCTCGCCGCCGAGGGCAGGCGCCTGCCGCACGACCCGCGCCGCAGGCAGTGCGCTCTGGCCAGCCTCACCAGCTTCGCCTTCGAGGGGGACCGTCTGATCAGCGTGGGGTACAGCGAGCCCGCGGCGGCACTCGTCAAACGCCCCACTGTGCCGGGCGCCTGACCCCGCCGGTACAGTGATTGCTCTACCGGTTGTAGTACAGGGAGCCTCCGTCATCCATGCGCGTACAATCCTTTGCCGCCGTCGCGCTGCTCATCGCCGTGGCCGGATGCGCCGGAAACCAGGGGGCGCAGCCGCAGACCGGCGACACCCGGTTCATCGCGGGCGACGGCAAGATCACCCTGTTCCAGGCCGCCGACCGCAAGGTCGCGCCGCCTGTTGAGGGGGAGACCCTCGACGGGGGCACCGCGACGCTCGCCGCACACAAGGGCAAGGTCGTGGTGCTCAACTTCTGGGCCTCCTGGTGCGCGCCCTGCCGGGCTGAGGCGCCGGTGCTCAAGGACATCTCCGCCAAGACGAAGGCGGACGGTGTGGAGTTCCTCGGCATCGACTTCAAGGACCGCAAGGCCGACGCGCTCGCCTTCGAACGGAGCCAAAAGCCCGGCTATCCGAGCATCTTCGACCAGCCGGGCAAGGTCGCGCTCTCCTTCCAGGGCACGGTCCCGCCCGCGGCCATCCCCTCCACGCTGATCATCGACCGCCAGGGCAGGATCGCCGCCAGGGCACTCGGCGCGGTCAAGTACAACGACCTCCTCGACGCCGTGACCAAGGTCGGTAATGAGAGATGACGGCCCCGGGCGATGGCTGGGCCCGCGATGAGCGCTGACCTCGTGAGCACCGTCGCGAGCGGTTCGCTGGCGCTGGCGCTGCCGATAGCGGTCGCGGCCGGGCTGGTGTCGTTCCTGTCGCCGTGCGTGCTGCCGCTCGTGCCCGGCTACCTGTCGTACGTGACCGGCATGAGCGCTGACCCCAGGCGGGGGCGCATGGTCGCGGGCATCGTGCTGTTCGTCCTCGGGTTCGCCGCCGTGTTCGTGGCCGGAGGGGCGCTCTTCGGCGGGCTCGGCGCGATGCTGTTCGGCAACGCCGGGATCATCACGCGGGTGCTGGGCGTCCTCACGATCGTGCTCGGCCTGGCCTTCATGGGAGTCATCCCCGGCCTGCAGCGCGACTTCCGCATCCACCGGCTCCCGGCCGCGGGCCTGGCGGGGGCGCCCCTGCTCGGCCTGGTGTTCGGCCTGGGCTGGACCCCCTGCATCGGCCCCACCCTCGGGGTCGTGCTCACCCTCGGCCTGAACGAGGGCAGCGCCGGCCGCGGCGCGATACTCGCCTTCGCGTACGCGCTCGGCCTCGGCCTGCCGTTCGTGGCGGCCGGGCTGGCGTACAGCAGGGCCCTGAGGACCTTCAAGGCGGTACGCCGGCACTCACAGCTGATCACGCGGGTGGGCGGCGTCATGCTGGTCGTCGTCGGCGTCCTGCTCGTCACCGGGCTCTGGGAGCAGCTCGTCGCGATGATCCAGGGCTGGGTCGGCGGATTCGAGCCGGTGATCTGATGGGGCACATCGACCCTGGGACGGGAGAGCGAGCGGTGGCCGAGCCGCAGACGGAGACGGTGGCCGCGAGCAGTCCCGAGGCCAACGGGAAGAACGGAAGGAACGGGAGGAACGAGGAACGGCGGCCCGTGGGAATCGGGTTCGTGGGCTGGGCGCGCTGGTTCTGGCGGACGCTCACCTCGATGCGGATCGCGCTGATCCTGCTGTTCCTGTTCGCCCTGGCGTCCATTCCCGGCTCGATCTGGCCGCAGCGCGGTGTCTCCGACGCCAAGGTCTTCCAGTACTTCGAGGACAGCCCCCGGCTCGCCGAGTGGCTGGACAGGTTCTGGCTGTTCGACGTGTTCAGGGCGCCCTGGTTCGCCGCGATCTACCTTCTGCTCTTCCTGTCCCTGATCGGCTGCGTGCTCCCCCGTACCATGACCCACCTGCGGGAGCTGCGCAGGAAGCCGCCCGCGGCGCCGCGCAACCTGGGCAGGCTGCCGCAGCACGCCTCCTTCGAGGCCCCGCTGACCGTCGAGGAGGCCGCCGCCACGCTGCGTGCCAAGCGGTTCCGGGTGATCACGGGGCCCGGCTGGGTCGCCGGGGAGAAGGGCTACCTGCGCGAGACCGGCAACCTGCTGTTCCACGTGTCCCTGCTCGGCCTGCTGCTCGCGGTCGGGATCGGCACGCTCTACGGCTACCGGGGCAACGTGCTGGTCGTGGAGGGCGAGGGGTTCGCCAACACGGTCGCGGCCTACGACCGCTACATGCCGGGGCAGCAGGTGAACGCCGAGTCGCTGGAGCCGTTCTCCTTCACGGTCGAGGACTTCCAGGCGAGCTACATCGCGAAGGGCGAGAAGACCGGGCAGCCCCTCGACTTCGAGGCCAGGCTCAAGGTCGAGGACGCCCCCGGCGCCCCCGCGCGCGACTACGTCCTCAAGGTCAACGAGCCGCTGAACGTCAACGGCACGCAGAGCTACCTGATCGACCACGGGTACGCGCCGACCTTCAGGATCACCGACGGCAAGGGCCAGGTCGCCTTCGACGGGCCGGTGCCCTGCCTGGTCGTCCAGCCCGCCAACTTCACCTCCGAGTGCGTGATCAAGGTCCCGGACGCGCAGCCGGAGCAGCTCGGCCTCCTGATCGGCTTCCTGCCGACGACGGTCCCGGTGGGCTCGGAGTGGGTGTCGGTCTTCCCCGGCGCCGCCAACCCCACGGCCCAGGTCTACGGTGCCTTCGCCGGTGATCTGGGCCTGAAGGACGGCCGGCCGCAGTCGGTCTACGAGCTCGACCCGGAGAGCCTGAAGAAGATGAAGCCGCTGGTCATGAAGGCGGACCCGCTGGCGGTCAACGAGAAGCTCACGCTCCCGGACGGTATGGGCTCCATCGAGTTCACCGGCGTCAGGGAGTGGATCGCCCTGCAGATCACCTACGATCCCGGCCGGATGCCGGCGTTCGTCGCCTCGGTCCTCGCCGTGGTCGGCCTCGTGCTGGCCCTGACCGTCCGCCGCCGCAGGGTGTGGGTACGGGTCCGCGACGAGGCCGGTCGGCCCGAGGGCGAGAGCCGGCGGGTCGAGGTGGGCGGTCTCACGCGTACCGAGGGGGGCGATTTCGACGAGGAGTTCACCGAGATCGTCTCCGCTTTGAACCCAGGAATTCCCAACCCAGGAGTTAAGGATGCCCGTTGAGGTCGATGCCGGCCTCGCCACCCTGAGCGATCAGCTCATCTTGGCGACGGTGCTGCTCTACGTCTTCGCAATGATCGCCTACGCCCTCGACCTGGCCTTCAACCGGTCCGCGGGGGCGGCGGCCCGTGCCGCGGAGCGGCCCGAGCTCGCCACCGTCGGTGCCACTGTCGGTGCCACCGCCGGCGCCGCCCCGGCCGCACCGGAATCCGCCCCGGCACAGGCCGAGGGGCTCGAGGACAGGACGCCCCCCGCCTGGGTGGTGCGGGCGGGGATGGTGGCCGTCGGGCTGAGCTGGCTCGGCTGGGCCGCCAACCTCGCCTCTCTCGTCACCCGCGGCCTGGCCGTGGGCCGGTGGCCGTGGGCCAACATGTACGAGTTCGTGGTCGCGATGTGCCTCGCGACGGTGGGCACGTTCCTGTTCATGCAGCTCCGCTACCGGGTCCGCTTCCTGGGCGCGTTCGTCACGGTCGCAGCCGCCCTGTGCCTCGGTTTCGCCGTACGGTACCTGCACGTGCAGGCCGGTCCCGTGGTTCCCGCGCTGAACTCCTACTGGGTCGTGATCCACGTGTCGGCGGCGATCGTCGCCGCGGGTCTGTTCATCGTGGCCGGCGTCTCCGGCATCCTCTACCTGGTCAGGAAGGACACGGCGGTCCGCCTGCCGTCCCGGCAGGACCTGGAGCGGGTCGCGCACCGGGCCATCGTGATCGGCTTCCCGATCTGGACCTTCGCCGTCATCGCCGGGGCGCTCTGGGCGGACAAGGCCTGGGGCCGCTACTGGGGCTGGGACCCCAAGGAGGTCTGGGCGTTCATCACCTGGGTCGTCTACGCCGCCTACCTGCACGCCAGGGCCACCGCGGGCTGGAAGGGCAAGGCCGCCACGATCGTGCAGCTCGTCGCCTGCGCCTGCCTGCTGTTCAACCTGGTCGGAGTGAACATCTTCTTCGGGGGCCTGCACTCCTACGCCGAGGTTCCCTGAGCCCGGCGCCGAGCCCCGGCTGACCGGCCGCGTCGGCCGGTCAGTCGTCGTCCGTCCGGTCAGTCCTCGTCGCGCAGGCGGCGGTCGAGGTCCTTGAGGAAGTCGGGGTCGTCGTCGGGGCCCTTCGGGGCCTCGGGGCGCTGTGGCATGTCCTCCGCCAGGAGCGAGCGGGGCGCCCTGGGGCCGTACGGTCGGCCGAGCAGCAGCCAGAAGAGCCCTCCGACGGCCAGCAGCAGCACCACGATGAGCACCCAGAGGAGCTTGGGCAGGTTTCTGGACTCCTCGTCCGGCGTGGTGATGACGTCGAACAGGCAGTAGAGCCAGAAGGCGAATATCGCCAGACCGACAAGCAGGGGCATGCCCGAACTGTAAGCCATTGTGAGCCCTGTTGCGGTCAGCCCTCCGGTACGGATGACCGGCGAGGGCTCACCCGGTTAACGTAGAACCCGTTGACACTTCCCCAGGGGGTGTGATGGCACAATCGGGCGACAAGGGCCGCCATCGACGGCGGTGGTGGCAGCGAGGTCCGGCCGCGCGTGCGGAGAGTGCTGTGCGGGAAGCTCCGCGTGAGGTTTCCCGCGAGGCTCCCCGTGAGGTTCCCCGCGAAGCGGAGCGCCGGGTCGGGGCGGTCACGGCCCCGGTGGTCGACCGCCCGCAGTACACCTGGAAGGACTTCGAGCTCGACGACGAGCGTCCCCGGGCACAGCCCAACTCTCCGGACACCCCGGATCTGGGTGACGGCCTGCGCCACTGCGGGCGCCTGGAGCGCATTCTGCACCGTCAGTGGGACTCGCGGTGGGAGATCCCGCCCCCGGAGGTCGTGCGGGCGGTGGAGAGCCTGGCCAGGTTGCCCGACCTGCTGAAGGACAAGCTGGCCGACGGTCTCGACGGCATCTACGTCGGCGCGGGCGGGGTGCCCGACCTGGACGACATGGGATACCTGCGCGGTGCGCCGCTGCCCTCGGGCCGGGCGACCTGGGACGTCTGCGCGGGAGCGTACGGCGACCGCAAGATCGTGGTGGGAGATCGGCCCTCGCCCACCCCCGACGTGATGATGCACGAGGTCGGACATGCCCTGGACGATGTGGACGCCCCCCACGGCGACTGGGTCTCCGACTGCCCGGAGTTCGCCGCCCTCTACGCCCAGTGCGTTCCCGTGCTGGCCTCGGGGTTCCATCTCCAGCCGGGCGACCTGGGCCGCAAGGAGTTCTTCGCCGATGCCTTCGCCGCGATCGTCTCCCGGCAGCGCCCCGCGCTGGTCGACATGCTGGGCGGCGACACGCGAATGGCGCTCAACGTCATGTTGTTCTTCAACCGGCGCTACGGAATCTAGGTGATCTGGGATGTACGTCGTCAGGCTCGCTGACGGTACTCTGCGCGTTCCGCAGACCCTGACCGGCGATGACGGGCGTCTGATCGGCAACGCCTATGTCGAGGTGTCTCCGGGGGATCCCGACTATGACCGCTGGCTGGCCGAGTCGCTCACCGAGGAGGAGTGGGCCGAGCGGCGGCGGCGCTGGTTGGCGGAGAACGACGATCTGGAGCGGGAGTTCCTGGCTTTCAAGGCCGAGCAGGAGACCTAGGCCGGTTCAGGTACGGGTGTGGTCACCGTCCGTGTCGTGTGGCATTTCACACGACTCCACGGTGACCCTGCGGCTTCCGGGTAAGGCGCGCAGGATCACCGATGGTGTGACGTCCTAAGTCGTCAGACGCGCGGGGACTCGCCTGCAGGCCGTTCGGCCGTCAAGACGTCCTCTCCACGCAGAAGGGCGTGCACTTCCGATTCGCGGAAACGCCGGTGCCCTCCGGGGGTACGGATGCTGCTGATACGGCCTGCCGCGGCCCAGCGTGTAACCGTCTTTGGGTCGACCCGGAAGAGGGCGGCAACCTCTCCGGGCGTCAGCAGACGCTCGCTGCTACTCTCCACAATCTCTCCCCCTCGCATCCCGCTTCCTGCCAGCGGGCGGACAGGTAACCAGTGTGCCGAGCGAAGCCTGATTTATCCGTGGTTTTCAACAAAGATCACGGGTTGTTATCTACTGCCTGCCCGATTGTTAGATGATAGAGCCTCTTTGGGACTCTCGTGGGTGTTTCTTTACGAAACTGGTCTGTTGTGAACACTAGCAGCGCTCGCAGTCAACGCGAAGGGCGCTCCCGCAGTCAGCACGGGGTCATGCCTGGGCGATGAGCGGAGTGACGTAGCCTCGACGTTGTGCATCCCGTCATCGTTTACACCGCGTCCCGGGTCGGTCTACTCGCCGTGAGCCTCGGAGTGCTCTATATCCTCGGCCTGCGCCAGCCCCTGATCCTGCTTGTCGCCGCATTCCTGGTCAGCGGTGTGGCCAGCTACGTCCTGCTGTCAAAGCAGCGGGACGCGGTAAGCGAGCGAATCACTAAGAATCGGGAGTGAGCGGCGAGGGGAACATGCCGACTCGGGCATGGTACTCGTGACCAAGCCGGGTTGTGTCACTACCTACGAGTAATCCGCCAGGATGTGCCAGGAATGCCTTGACTCCGATTCCGCGTTCCCGGGTGGGGTTCCATGTCAGGGCCTTGCCGGTGCGGGGGTGGATCGCTCCGATTCCCGGACGCGCCACCGCTCCGGGTCCCGCCGAGTCGTGGCCGAGCGGGTTGTCCAGCCAGCGCTGGTGCCCGCCGACGTAGACCGCCGCCCCCGTCGCCGCCACCGCGTACAACGAGTCGCCCCCGGTGTGGTTCACCCAGGTGGGTCGTACCTCGCCGCGGGCGCGGGTCTCGAAGCGCGCGGCCGTGTCGCACATCCTGTCCCGCCCCCCGGGGCCGCCGGTCGTGACGACGGCGAGATAGCTCCCGTCGGGGGCGAAGTCCAGGCCCCGCACGTAGCTGGGAAAGTCGGCCATGCACCTGCCCCGGTAGGCGCCGGTCCGCCAGGGCGCGACCTTGGCCGGTGACGCGGCGACGTCGATCAGGCCGAGCTGCGGACGCGACAGGCCGTCGAGGGTGGCGAAGTCGCCGCCGACCGCCAGTCTGCCGTGGCTCAGGGAGAGCGCGTGGACCCTGGTCCTGCCGCCCCTGGGCTCGTCCGGCCTGATCGCGAAGGTCGGGTCGACCGAGCCGGTGACGGCGTCCAGCCTGGCCAGTGCGGTAAGGGCGACGGGGCCGACACGGGTGAAGTCGCCGCCGACGTAGAGGTGGCGGCCCAGTCTGGCCAGGCTGGTGACCGTTCCGCCGCGGACCTGGGCGCCGAAGCGGGCCACCGGGGACCCGTCGGACAGTCGGAGCAGGGCCAGACCCCGCGTCTGCGTCTCGTCGGTCGTCGTGAACCGGCCGCCCGCGTAGACGGTGTCGTGCACCCCCGCCGCCAGGGCCTGGACCGGGCGGTCGAGGCGTGGTGCGAAACCGGGCAGCACCCGCCCGGTGGCCAGGTCGTAGGCGAAGAGGTTGTCGCGCGACAGCACCCTCGTGCCCCGGGCCTCGCGTACCTCGCTGAACGAGCCTCCGACCACCACCGTGCCGCCCACCAGCGCGATGGCGTTGACGATCCCGTCGAGCACGTGGGGAGTGGTGTCCACCGGATCGGTCAGGACGACCCTGCTGTGCTCCGTGGTGCCGGCGACGGCGGTCCCGGGGAGCATCAGGATCAGGGCCGCGGCCGGCAGGTAAGCGGTTCTGGCAAACATTTGACAATTTTTAGCATGCTCCGAGTAATTGAATGACTACTTTCTGTGGATTGTCGGGGCGGGCCTAGGCTTGGTGTCATGACGCGCGCTTCTCTGGACAAGCAGCCGCATGAGGTCGCCGCGATGTTCGATCGCACGGCCCGGCGGTACGACCTTGTCAACGACGTTATCTCCCTGGGCCAGGTCCGGCTGTGGCGTAAGGCGACCGCCGCGGCCGTCGACGCGGGCCCCGGTGAGCTGGTCCTCGACCTCGGTGCGGGCACCGGCACGTCCACCGACTCGTTCACCTCGCTGGGTGCCCGCGCGATCGCCTCGGACTTCTCGCTCGGCATGCTGAGCACCGGGGTCAGGCGCAGGGGCGGCTCGGGCGTTTCCGGAGGGGGAGTGCGGGGTGTCAGCTTCATCGCGGGCGACGCGCTGCGGCTGCCCTTCGCCGACGACGTGTTCGACGCGGTGACGATCTCCACGGCGCTGCGCAACGTGCAGGACACCGGCCAGGCGCTGCGCGAGATGTATCGGGTGGCCAAGCCGGGTGCGCGCCTGGTGATCCTGGAGTTCTCACACCCGACGCCGAGGTCCTTCGACCTCGTATACTCGCAGTACCTGATGAAGCTGATGCCGCAGGCGGCCAAGCTCTTCGGTTCCAACGACGACTCCTACGAGTATCTGGCGGAGTCGATCAGGGCCTGGCCGGACCAGGCGGGGCTGGCGAAGATCATTCAGGAAGCGGGCTGGGAACGGGTCGCCTGGCGCAATCTCACGCTGGGCATCGTGGCCCTCCACCGCGGATATAAGCCCGCATAGAAGATTGGCAGGCGATAGCAGTACCCACCTGACACTTTGCCCCGCAAAGGCGTTAGACTTCGGGCCGACAAGTTTGTGAAGACCTTCACAAAGGATCGAAAGGCCCCTTACCCCGAGGCCCCCAAAGATTTTGTAGGACAGGACAGGTCCCGTGACCGTGCCAGCCGCCAGACAGCGGAATGTCGCTGAGGCTGACGCCGACGTCATCGTCGTCGGCGCCGGGCCCGCCGGTTCGACAACCGCTTTTCATCTCGCGCAGGCCGGACTTGACGTCCTGCTGCTCGAGAAGACCACCTTCCCCCGCGAGAAAGTCTGCGGCGACGGGCTGACGCCCCGAGCGGTCAAGCAGCTCATCGCCATGGGGATCGACATCGACGCCCCCGGCTGGGTCCGCAACAAGGGCCTGCGCGTGGTCGGCGGCGGGATGCGCTTCGAGCTCGACTGGCCTGAGCTGGCGAGCTACCCCGACTTCGGCCTGGTCCGCACCCGCCAGGACTTCGACGAGATCCTGGCCGGCAACGCGGTCAGGGCGGGCGTCCGCCTGCTGCAGGGGGTCAACGTCACGGCCCCGGTCCTGGACGACCGCAGCGGGCACATCGTCGGCGTCCTCGCCAGGCAGAACGGCGAGGAGGTCACCTACCGTTCCCGGCTGGTGGTCGCCGCCGACGGGAACTCCACCCGGATCTCCCTGGCCATGGGGCTGCACAAGCGCGAGGACCGCCCGATGGGCGTCGCGGTGCGGACGTACTTCGAGAGCCCCCGCCATGACGACGACTACCTGGAGACCTGGCTGGAGCTGTGGGACGGCGACACCCTGCTGCCCGGCTACGGCTGGATCTTCGGCGTCGGCGACGGCACCTCCAACGTGGGCCTCGGGTTGCTGAACACCAGCGAGTCCTTCAAGGGCATGGACTACCGCGACCTGCTCAAGCGCTGGGTGAAGGGCATGCCCGCCGAGTGGGGCTACGTCGAGGAGAACATGACGGCCCCGATCAGGGGCGCCGCGCTGCCGATGGCCTTCAACCGCCAGCCGCACTACACCCGGGGTCTGGTGCTGGTGGGCGACGCAGGCGGGATGATCAACCCGTTCAACGGCGAGGGCATCGCGTACGCGATGGAGAGCGGCCACGTCGCGGCCGAGATGATCGTCCAGGCACTGGGCAGGGTCACCCCCGCCCAGCGGGAACGTGTGCTGCGGGCCTACCCGCAGACGCTGAAGGACGCCTATGGTGGTTACTTCACGCTCGGCCGGGGCTTCGTCGAGCTCATCGGGCACCGCGGTGTGATGAACTTCGCCACGCGTCACGCGCTGCCGCACCCCCGCCTGATGAGGTTCGCTCTCAAACTCCTTGCTAATCTCACCGACCGGCGGGGTGATGCGTCGGATCGCATCATCAACGCCCTGTCGAAGGTGGCGCCACCGGCATGAGCTCAACGAACGCCGAACACCTGGGACCCGGGGCGATGATCGTCCTGCCTAGACTTTCGAAATACACCAACATGCAGAGCTACGCGCCGGCGCGCGTGGAGATGGGAGAGGAGGCGTAGCGATGGAGCTGTACGCACCCATCCTGGTGCTCGCCGTTCTCGCGGCGGGATTTGCGGTCTTCTCGGTGACGATCGCCCCCTTCACCGGTCCCAAGCGCTGGAACCGCGCGAAACTCGACGCCTACGAATGCGGTATCGAGCCGACGCCCCAGCCCGTGGGCGGAGGTCGTTTCCCGCTGAAGTACATGGTCACCGCGATGCTGTTCATCGTGTTCGACATCGAGATCATCTTCCTCTATCCGTGGGCTGTCGCGTTCGACCAGCTCGGGATGTTCGGGCTGGTCGAGATGGTGCTGTTCATCGTCACCGTGCTCGTGGCCTACGCGTACGTGTGGCGCCGCAAGGGTCTGGACTGGGACTAGATATGGGACTTGAAGAGAAACTTCCGAGCGGGTTCATGCTCAGCACGGTCGAGCAGGTCGCCGGCTGGGCACGTAAGAACTCCGTCTGGCCGGCCACCTTCGGTCTTGCCTGTTGCGCCATCGAGCTGATGTCCACCGGTGGTCCCAAGCACGACCTGGCGCGCTTCGGCATGGAGCGCGCTTCGGCGTCTCCGCGCCAGGCCGACCTGATGATCGTGGCGGGCCGGCTGTCGCAGAAGATGGCCCCGGTGCTGCGCCAGATCTACGACCAGATGGCCGAGCCCAAGTGGGTCATCGCCATGGGCGTCTGCGCCTCCAGCGGCGGCATGTTCAACAACTACGCGATCGTGCAGGGCGTCGACCACGTCGTCCCCGTCGACATCTACCTGCCCGGTTGCCCGCCGAGGCCCGAGATGCTCATCGACGCGATCGTCAAGCTACACGACAAGATCCAGAACACGAAGTTCGGCGCGCATCGCGCCAAGCAGATCGACGAGCTCGAACTGCAGGCACTGCGGACGTTGCCGCTGATCGACCAGGGAACCGCCAAATGAGAAGCGGTGAGCGACCGATGGCGCGAAGCGGATGCACAGCGGCCCGCGCGGCGAACGAGGAGCGGTAGGCGACCGAGACATGAGCACTGAAAACCTCCCGGAGGTCCCGGAGGAGCCCATCGCCCGCCTGGGCATGTTCGGCACCTCGGGTACCGGAGACACCTCGGGCTACGGCCGCCTCGTCGTGCGGCGCAAGCCCGAGCTCTCCACCCCCCGCCCGTACGGCGGGTACTTCGACACCGTCGCCGACGAGCTGGAGCGCGCCCTCGGCGGCGACTTCGCCGACGCCGTCGAGCGCGTGGTCGTCGACCGCGGCGAGCTGACCTTCCACGTCAGGCGCGAGCGCCTGCTCGACGTGGTCAAGGCACTGCGCGACGACGCCGCCCTGCGCTTCGAGCTCTCGCTCGGTGTCTCCGGCGTGCACTACCCCCATCTGACGGGCCAGGAACTGCACGCGGTGATCCACCTGTGCTCGATCACGCACAACCGCCGCCTGCGCGTCGAGGTCTCCTGCCCCGACGACGACCGGCACATTCCCTCCACGGTCTCTGTCTACCCGACGCACGACTGGCACGAGCGCGAGACCTGGGACTTCTTCGGCATCGTCTTCGACGGACACCCGGCGCTGACCCGCATCATGATGCCCGACGACTGGGACGGCCACCCCCAGCGCAAGGACTACCCGCTCGGCGGCATCCCGGTCGAGTACCGCGGCGCCGAGATTCCCGCGCCGGACCAGAGGAGGTCTTACACGTGAGCACCTTTGACGACGAGGCCACCGAGGGCACGGTCTACACCGTCTCCGGCAACGACTGGTCGGAACTGCTCGAGACCCTCACCGGCCAGCAGGACGAGCAGCTCGTCATCAACATGGGTCCCCAGCACCCGTCCACGCACGGCGTGCTCCGCCTGATCCTGAACCTGGACGGCGAGACGGTCACCGAGGCCCGCACGGTCATCGGCTACCTGCACACCGGCATCGAGAAGAACCTCGAATTCCGGACGTGGACCCAGGGGACGACGTTCGTCACCCGGATGGACTACCTGGCGCCGATCTTCAACGAGACCGCCTACTGCATGGGCGTCGAGAAGCTGCTCGGCATCACCGACCGGGTCCCCGAGCGGGCCCAGGCCATCCGCGTGATGATGATGGAGCTCACCCGGATCTCCTCGCACATGGTGGCCATCGGCACCTTCGGCATGGAGCTGGGCGCGACCACGCCGTTCCTCTTTGGGTCCCGCGAGCGCGAGATGGTGCTCGACGTGATGGAGTACATCACCGGCCTGCGGATGAACATGGCCTACGTCCGGCCCGGCGGTGTCTCCGTCGACCTGCCGGCCGGCGCCGTCGACAAGGTCGGCGAGCTGCTCAAGGTCATGCCGGGGCGCATCAAGGACATGCGCAAGATGCTCGACGCGAACCCGGTCTACCTGGCCCGCACCAAGGACGTCGCCTACCTCGACCTCACCGGCTGCATGGCGCTGGGCGTCACCGGTCCGATGCTGCGGGCCGCGGGCCTGCCGTGGGACCTGCGCAAGTCGCAGCCCTACTGCGGCTACGAGACCTACGAGTTCGACGTCCCGACGGCGAAGAGCGCCGACGTCTACGGCCGCTACCTGGTACGGGTGGCCGAGATGGAGGAGTCGCTCAAGATCATTGAGCAGGCTCTGGACCGCCTCTCGGGGCCGCTCAAGGGCGGCCGGGTGATGGTCGACGACAAGAAGATCGGCTGGCCCGCGCAGCTCGCGCTCGGCCCCGACGGGCTGGGCAACTCGCCCGACCACATCGCGCACATCATGAGCGGCTCGATGGAGGCGCTGATCCACCACTTCAAGCTGGTGACCGAGGGCTTCAGGGTCCCGGCGGGGCAGGCGTACGCCTCGGTCGAGTCGCCCCGCGGCGAGCTCGGCGCCCACGTGGTCAGCGACGGTGGCACCCGCCCCTACCGCGTACACTTCCGCGATCCGTCCTTCACGAACCTGCAGGCCATGCCCGCGACGTGCGAGGGCGGCATGGTCGCCGACGTCATCTCGGCGGTGGCCTCGATCGACCCGGTGATGGGGGGTGTCGACCGATGAGCGCGCCCGACGAGAGAGCGGTTGCCGGCGGTGAGCCGGTGGGTGGGCAGAGCACCCCGTCGAGCAACGAGGAGGTGAGCGCGACCATGACCAAGGGGTACGCGCCGGAAGTGCGCGAGCGCCTGGAGCGCGACGCCAAGGAGATCATCGGCCGCTACCCCAGGCCGCGGTCGGCGCTGCTTCCCCTGCTGCACCTGGTGCAGTCCGAGGACGGCTACGTCTCCGACGACGGCCACGAGTTCTGCGCCGAGATGCTCGGGCTGAGCAAGGCCGAGGTCGTGGGCGTCTCCACCTTCTACACGATGTACAAGCGCAGGCCGATGGGCCAGTACCACGTGGGCGTGTGCGTCAACACGCTCTGCGCGGTCATGGGCGGCGACCAGATCTGGGACGAGCTCTCCGAGCACGTCGGTGTCGGTCACGACGAGGCGACCCCGGACGGAAAGATCTCGCTGGAGCGGCTGGAGTGCAACGCCGCCTGCGACTTCGCCCCGGTGATGATGGTCAACTGGGAGTTCTTCGACAACCAGACCCCGGACTCGGCCAAGCAGCTCGTCGACGACCTCAGGGACGGCAAGGAGCCCTCGCCGACCCGCGGCCCGAAGAAACTCTGCACGTTCAAGGAGGCCTCGCGGGTGCTCTCGGGCCTGCCCGACGGCCTGGCCGGTGACGGCCCCTCGGCGGTGGGTCCCTCCCTGGAGGGCCTGAAGATCGCTAAGGCCAACGGATGGAAGGCTCCCGAGGCGTGAACGGGCGCGAGGTCAACATGATCGGGCGAGCCGGCGCGTGCGGGCGCGGCGGGCGAGCAGGCAGGCACGGCGCGGTCTCGTCACGGAGCGACGGGCTGCCAGGCGAGGAGACGAAGTGACCACTCTCACCCCGGTTCTCACCGCGAACTGGGACCAGCCGAACTCCTTCACGCTGGAGGGCTACGGCGACTACTCGGCGGCCAAGAAGGCGCTGGGCATGGACCCCGACGCGGTCATCCAGGTCGTCAAGGACTCCGGGCTGCGCGGCCGAGGCGGCGCGGGCTTCCCCACCGGCATGAAGTGGGGCTTCATCCCCCAGGGGGACGGCAAGCCGCACTACCTGGTGGTCAACGCCGACGAGTCCGAGCCCGGCACGTGCAAGGACATCCCGACGATGATGGCCAACCCGCACGCGCTGGTCGAGGGCATCATCATCACCGCGTACGCGATCCGGGCCAACCACGCCTTCATCTACGTGCGCGGCGAGGTGCTGCACGTCATCCGCCGCCTGCAGGCGGCGGTGGCCGAGGCGTACGCCAAGGGCTACCTCGGCACCGACCTCTTCGGCACCGGCTTCAACCTGGAGCTCGTCGTGCACAGCGGGGCGGGCGCCTACATCTGTGGCGAGGAGACGGCGCTGCTCGACTCGCTGGAGGGTCATCGCGGCCAACCTCGGCTCAAGCCCCCCTTCCCCGCCGTGGCGGGTCTCTACGCCTCGCCCACCGTGGTCAACAACGTCGAGTCGGTCGCGAGTGTTCCCTCGATCATCGCCAACGGCGCCGAGTGGTTCGCCGGGATGGGCACCGAGAAGTCCAAGGGCTTCGGCATCTTCTCGCTGAGCGGCCACGTGACCCGGCCCGGCCAGTACGAGGCTCCGCTCGGCATCACGCTGCGCGAGCTGCTGGAGATGTCCGGCGGGATCAGGGAGGGCCACCGGCTCAAGTTCTGGACCCCGGGCGGGTCGAGCACCCCGATCTTCACGGACGAGCACCTGGACGTCCCGCTGGACTTCGAGTCCGTGGGCGCCAAGGGCTCGATGCTCGGCACCCGGGCCCTGCAGATCTTCGACGAGACCACCTGCGTGGTGCGCGCCGTGCTCCGCTGGACCGAGTTCTACGCGCACGAGTCCTGCGGCAAGTGCACCCCCTGCCGGGAGGGCACCTACTGGCTCAAGCAGGTGCTCAAGCGGCTGGAGAAGGGGCAGGGCACCGAAGAGGACCTGACCACGATCACCGACATCGCCGACAACATCCTGGGCCGCTCCTTCTGCGCCCTGGGTGACGGTGCCACCAGCCCCATCCACTCGTCGGTGAAGTACTTCCGCGACGAATACCTCAAGCACTTCGAGATCGGCGGCTGCCCGTTCGATCACGCCCCGTCCACGGTGTGGGGGGCGAAGTGAGCGCGCGCAGGAAGGCCACCGGCAAGCACAGCACCGTCTCGGTCGCCAGGCCGACGGAGGAGACGCCATGACCGTCGAAGCCACCACCCCGGCGCAGGCGCCGGTGAACCTGGTCACCGTCACCATCGACGGCTTCCAGGTGAGCGTCCCGAAGGGCACGCTGATCATCCGGGCGGCCGAGTTGCTCGGCATCCAGATCCCCCGGTTCTGCGACCACCCGCTGCTGGATCCGGCCGCCAACTGCCGCCAGTGCCTGGTGGACATCCCCGACGCGGGCAACGGCCGGGGGTTCCCCAAGCCGCAGCCCTCCTGCGCGATCGAGGTCGCCGAGGGCATGGTCGTCCAGACCCAGCTCACCTCGCCGGTCGCGGAGAAGGCGCAGCGCGGCGTCATGGAGCTGCTGCTCCTGAACCACCCGCTGGACTGCCCGGTCTGCGACAAGGGCGGCGAGTGCCCCCTGCAGAACCAGGCCATGTCCAACGGCCAGGGCGAGAGCCGCTTCGTGGAGAAGAAGCGGACCTTCGAAAAGCCGGTCGCGCTCTCCTCGGAGGTGCTGCTCGACCGCGAGCGCTGCGTCCAGTGCGCGCGCTGCATCCGCTTCTCCGACGAGATCGCCGGCGACCCGCTCATCGACTTCTTCGAGCGCGGGGCCAAGGAGCAGGTCGGAGCCGCGGACGGCCGCCCGTTCGAGTCCTACTTCTCCGGCAACACGGTGCAGATCTGCCCGGTGGGCGCGCTGACCGGTGCCGCCTACCGCTTCCAGGCCCGCCCGTTCGACCTGGTCTCCACGCCCAGCGCCTGTGAGCACTGCGCCAGCGGCTGCTCCCTGCGCGCCGACCACCGGCGCGGCAAGATCACCCGCCGCCTGGCCGGGGACGACCCCGAGGTCAACGAGGAGTGGAACTGCGACAAGGGTCGCTGGGCCTTCACCTACGCGACCCAGCCCGACCGGCTGAAGACCCCCCTCGTCCGTGACGAGGAGGGTCGCCTGGTGCCGGCCTCCTGGCCGGAGGCGTTCGCCGCCGCCGCCAAGGGCCTGTCCGCGGCGCGCGGGCGCGCAGGCGTGCTCGTCGGCGGTCGCGTCACCGTCGAGGAGGCGTACGCGTACTCGAAGTTCGCCCGGATCGCGCTCGGGACGAACGACATCGACTTCCGCGCCAGGCCGCACTCCGAGGAGGAGGCGCGCTTCCTGGCGCACGCCGTCGCCGGCAAGGGCATCGAGGTCCGCTACGCCGACCTGGAGAAGGCGCCGGCGGTGCTCCTGGCGGGCTTCGAGCCCGACGAGGAGTCGCCGATCGTCTTCCTGCGCCTGCGCAAGGCATGGCGCAAGAAGGGCCTGAAGGTCTTCTCCGTCGCGCCGTTCGCCGGCCCCGGGCTGGCCAAGATGGGCGGCACGCTGATCCCGGCGGTGCCGGGCACCGAGACCGCCGTCCTGGACGACCTGGCCGCCGCCGACGTGACGGCCGCCGAGGCGATCAGGCAGCCGGGAGCGATCATCCTGGCCGGTGAGCGACTCGCCACCGTGCCGGGCGCGCTGTCGGCGCTGCTGCGCCTCGCCGACTCCAGCGGTGCCCGCCTGGCCTGGATCCCGCGCCGCGCCGGTGAGCGCGGGGCCGTCGAGGCCGGGGCGCTGCCGAACCTGCTGCCCATCGGCCGCCCGGTCGCGGACGAGACCGCCCGCGCCGAGGTGGCCAGGGCCTGGGACGTCACCTCGCTGCCCGAGGGCGAGGGCCGCGACACCACCGCCATGCTGGCGGCGGCGCTCGACGGAGAACTCGACGCCCTGGTCGTCGCGGGTGTCGACCCCTACGACCTGGCCGCGCCGCAGGCGGCCCTGCTGGCTCTGGAGAACACCCCGTTCATCGTGAGCCTGGAGCAGCGCGCCAGCGCGGTCACCGACCGCGCCGACGTGGTGTTCCCCGTCGCCGTGGTGGCCGAGAAGTCGGGCACCTTCGTCGACTGGGAGGGGCGCGGGCGCTCCTTCGAGGAGGCGCTCGGGGTTCCGGGGATCATGAGTGACCTGCGGGTCGTCTCCGCGATCGCCGACGCCATGGACGTGCACCTCGGCCTGCCCGACCCCGCCGCCGCCCGCCGCGAGATCGGCTCGATCGGCGCGTGGCGTGGCCCCAGGGCCGCGGCCCCCCAGGCGAGCGGCTCTCTCGCCGCCGGGCCGCGGGCGGGGGAGGCCGTCCTGGCCAGCTGGCACCTGCTGCTCGACGACGGCCGCCTGCAGGCGGGCGAGCCGTACCTGGCGGGCACCGCCCGCCCCGGCGTGGCGCTGGTGTCCGAGGCCACCGCCGCCGAGTGCGGCCTGGTCGACGGTGGCGAGGTGGTCGTCGGCACCGAGCACGGCTCACTGAGCCTGCCCGTGCGGATCGCGGACCTGCCCGACCGGGTGGTGTGGCTGCCGGCCAACTCCGAAGGTCGCTCGGTCACCCGTGACCTGCACGCCGTCGCCGGCGATGTGGTCAGGGTCGGCGCGGTGAACACCGCCGAGAGCACCACGGCCGGCGAGGTAAGCGCCGCCGGCGAAGCTAACGAGGAGCGGTAATGAATGCCCGGACTCTTCTAGCGGCCGATCCGACCCTTGCCGACTTCGGCAAGGACCCGCTCTGGATCAGCATCATCAAGGCCGTCGTCATCTTCATAGTCCTGATGCTGGGCGTGCTGTTCGGCGTGTGGTTCGAGCGCAAGCTCATCTCCCGCATGCAGAACCGGTACGGTCCCAACCGGGCGGGCAAGTTCGGGCTGCTCCAGTCGGTGGCCGACGGCCTGAAGATGGGGCTCAAGGAAGACCTGATGCCCCGGACCGTCGACAAGGCGATCTACTTCATCGCCCCGGTCGTCCTGGCGGTACCGGCCTTCCTGGCCTTCTCCGTCATCCCGATGGGCCCGATGGTGTCGATGTTCGGTGTCCAGACGCCGCTGCAGCTCACCGACCTCCCGGTCGCGGTGCTGCTGGTGCTGGCGATGGCCTCGATCGGCGTGTACGGCATCGTGCTGGCGGGCTGGGGCTCACGCTCCCCGTACTCGATCCTCGGCGGCCTGCGGGCCAGCGCCCAGGTGGTCTCGTACGAGATCGCGATGGGCCTGTCGTTCGTGGGCGTGTTCCTGTTCGCCGGGACGCTCTCCACCTCGGAGATCGTCGCGGCACAGGCCAAGGGCGGGGTGTTCACGCTGGGCGGCCTGGAGATCCCGATGCCCTCCTGGTACATGATCCTGCTGATCCCGTCCTTCCTGATCTACATCGTCACGATGCTGGGCGAGACCAACCGGGTCCCCTTCGACCTGCCCGAGGGTGAGGGCGAGCTGGTCGGCGGCTTCCAGACCGAGTACTCCAACTCGCTGAAGTTCGCGGTCATCATGCTCGCGGAGTACGTCAACGTCTTCGTGGTCTCCGCGGTGTCCATCACCCTGTTCATGGGCGGCTGGCGTGCCCCGTGGCCGATCTCCATGTGGGACGGCGCGAACACCGGCTGGTGGCCGCTGCTCTGGTTCTTCGCCAAGATGGTGCTGGTCTTCGGCTTCTTCGTCTGGTGCCGCGCCTCGCTGCCGCGCGTCAGGTACGACCAGCTCATGGCCCTCGGCTGGAAGGTCCTCATCCCGATCAACCTGGCGTGGATCCTGCTCGTGGCCACGGTCAGGGCCCTGCAGCTCGAAAACGTCAACCGGTCGCTCGTGCTCATCCTGGCCGCGATCGTGATGATCGGCTGCCTCGGGATCTGGTGGCGCTTCGACAGCGTGCTGCAGAAGCGCAAGGAGGCCAAGGCCGCACTGGTCGAAGCCGAGTTCGAGCAACTCCAAGCCGAGCCGACCGCGGGTGGCTTCCCTGTGCCGCCGCTCGACCTGCCGCACTACCACGGGGTAGAGCGCAAGGAGGTTCCCAGTGGGAGCAACTGATTGGCTGAATCCCATCAAGGGATTCGGCGTGACCTTCCACACGATGTTCAAGAAGGTCGAGACGGTCAACTACCCCGAGGAGAAGCGGCCCACGGCGCCGCGCTTCCACGGCCGGCACCAGCTCAACCGCTGGCCCGACGGCCTGGAGAAGTGCGTCGGCTGCGAGCTGTGCGCCTGGGCCTGCCCGGCCGACGCGATCTTCGTCGAGGGGGCCGACAACACCGACGAGGCACGGTTCTCACCCGGTGAGCGCTACGGGCGCACCTACCAGATCAACTATCTGCGGTGCATCCTGTGCGGCCTGTGCATCGAAGCCTGCCCGACACGGGCGCTGACGATGACCAACGAGTACGAGCTCGCCGACACCAGCCGTGAGAGCCTGATCTACACCAAGGAAATGCTGCTCGCACCGCTCGGTCCCGGCATGGAGGTCCCGCCGCACCCCATGCGTCTCGGCGAGACCGAAGAGGACTACTACCGGCTGGGACGCAACAATGGGTGAGACCATCACGTTCTGGATCCTGGCGGTCGTCTCGGTGTCGGCCGCCCTCGGGCTCGTCTTCAGCCGCAAGGCCGTCTACTCGGCCCTGATGCTGGGCGTCGTCATGCTCTCCCTGGCCGTGCTTTATGCGGTACAGGACGCCCCCTTCCTCGCCGCGGTGCAGATCATCGTCTACACCGGCGCGGTCATGATGCTCTTCCTGTTCGTCCTGATGCTCGTCGGCGTCGACTCGGCCGACTCGCTGGTCGAGACGATCAAGGGGCAGCGCGTCTGGGCGGCGATCGCGGGCCTGGGCTTCGCCTTCCTGCTCGCCCTGGGGGTCGGCAACGCCACCTTCGCCGCGCCCACCGGCCTGGCCGAGGCCACGAAGGCCGCGGGCGGCAACGTGCCCTCCCTGGCACAGCTGATCTTCACGCGGTACGTCTTCGCCTTCGAGGTCACCTCGGCGCTGCTGATCACCGCCGCGCTCGGCGCGATGGTGCTGGCGCACCGCGAGCGCATCCGGCCCAAGGCCACCCAGCGTGACCTGGCCCGCGCCCGGTTCAACGGCCCGCAGCCTTCGCCGCTGCCGGGACCCGGCACCTACGCGCTGCACAACGCGATCGACATGCCGGCCCTGCTGCCCGACGGCACGGTCGCCGACAAGTCCATCAACCGGGTGCTCGCCAGGCACGAGATGGAGGGCGGCTTCGCGCCGACCGACCCGGTGAAGGCGGCGCTCATCAAGCAGGTCCTGGAGCGGGACGCGGCGCAGGATCGCGATTCCGACTCAGGCGACAAGCCCGTCCAGGCGGAGGACGCGGCGCCCCAGCAGGAGGACGGCAAGTGACCACTCACTACCTGGTGCTCTCCGCGCTGCTGTTCGCGATCGGCGCCATCGGCGTGCTGGTACGGCGCAACGCGATCGTGGTGTTCATGTGCGTGGAGCTCATGCTCAACGCCTGCAACCTCGCGTTCGTCGCCTTCGCCAGGCAGCAGGGCAACCTGGACGGCCAGATCATCGCGTTCTTCGTGATGGTGGTGGCCGCGGCCGAGGTCGTCGTCGGCCTCGCCATCATCGTGATGATCTTCCGAACCCGCAGGTCCGCGTCGGTGGACGACGCGAACCTGCTGAAGTACTAAGAGGTGGCCGTGGAACCCGCTGAGATCATCCAGCATTCCGGGGGTGTGATCGGAGTCTCCTGGCTCATGGTCGCGCTCCCGCTGCTCGGTGCCGCGATCCTGCTGCTGTTCGGGCGCCGCACCGACCGCTGGGGTCACCTCCTCGGTGTCGTGATGTCCCTGGGCGCGTTCGCGGTGGCGGTCGCCGCCTTCGTCCAGCTGCTCGGGCTGCCCGAGGCCCAGCGTCGCCAGGGGGTCAGGCTCTACGAGTTCATCCCCGGCCTCGCCGACATGGGGCTGCTGATCGACCCGCTGTCGATCAGCTTCGCCCTGCTGATCACCGGTGTGGGATCGCTGATCCACATCTACTCGATCGGCTACATGTCGCACGACCCGGGCCGACGCCGGTTCTTCGCGTACCTGAACCTGTTCGTCGCCGCGATGCTCCTGCTGGTGCTGGCCGACAACTACGTCGTGCTGTTCGTCGGCTGGGAGGGTGTGGGCCTCGCCTCGTACCTGCTGATCGGCTTCTGGCAGTTCAAGCCCACGGCGGCGGCCGCGGCCAAGAAGGCGTTCATCGTCAACCGCGTCGGCGACTTCGGCCTGCTGATCGCGATCTTCACGATCTGGACGACGTTCGGCTCGGTCGCCTTCAACGAGCTCACCGGAGGGGCGGTCGGCGGAGCGATCTCCTCCGGCGCGGCCTCCCAGGGCACGATCACCGCGGTCGGCCTGCTGCTGCTCCTCGGTGCCTGCGGCAAGTCGGCCCAGCTGCCGCTGCAGTCGTGGCTGCTGGACGCGATGGAGGGCCCGACCCCGGTCTCGGCACTCATCCACGCCGCGACCATGGTCACCGCGGGCGTCTACCTGGTCGTCCGCTCCGGCGCGTTCTTCGAGGCCGCCCCGACCGCGCAGCTCGTCGTGACGATCGTCGGTGTGGCCACCCTGCTCGCCGGTGCGATCATCGGTTGCGCCAAGGACGACATCAAGAAGGGCCTCGCCGGTTCGACGATGTCGCAGATCGGCTACATGATGCTCGGTGCGGGCCTCGGCCCGGTGGGCTACGCCTTCGCCATCGCGCACCTGATCGCGCACGGCTTCTTCAAGGCCAACATGTTCCTCGGGGCGGGCTCGGTCATGCACGCCATGAACGACGAGGTCGACATGCGCAAGTACGGTGGCCTGTTCTCGGTGATGAAGGTCACCGCGGCCACCTTCATGATCGGCTATCTCGCGATCATCGGGTTCCCGCTGCTGTCCGGTTACTTCACCAAGGACGGCATCATCGAGACGGCCATGGAGCACAACCAGATCCTCGGCTGGCTCGCGGTCGTCGGTGCCGGCATCACCGGCTTCTACATGTCGCGGATGGTCTTCATGACCTTCTTCGGCAAGCGGCGCTGGGCCGACGACGCGCACCCGCACGAGTCGCCCTCCGTGATGACCGTGCCGCTGATCCTGCTGTCGATCGGTTCGGTCTTCCTGGGCGCCTTCCTGATCCTGGACAACCGGCTCATGAGATTCCTCGCCCCGGCGGTCGGCCTGCCCGAGCACCTGCCCGGATTCCACCCCTTCAGCGTCCCCGGTCTGACCACGCTCGCGCTGGTCGCCGTCGGCGTCGTCTACGCCTGGTTCCGCTACGGTGCCGCCGAGGTGCCCCGGCTCGCCCCGCGCGGCTCGTTCCTCACCACCTTCGCCCGCCGTGACCTGTACGGCGACGCCCTGAACGAGGCGCTGTTCATGCGCCCCGGCCAGTGGCTGGCCCGGTTCGCGGTGTTCTTCGACAACCGCGGCATCGACGGCCTGGTCAACGGCCTGGCGGCGGGGATCGGCGGGACCTCCGGGCGGCTGCGCCGCATCCAGACCGGCTACGTACGGTCCTACGCGTTGTCCATCCTCTTCGGTGCCGCCGTGGTCGTTGGCGCGCTGCTCTACGTAGGGAACATGTGATGCCCTGGCTCTCGACCCTGATTGCCGTGCCCGTTCTGGGCGCGGTGGGTGTCTCCCTTGTCAAGAGTGACAAGCTCGCGAAGCAGCTGGCGCTGGCGGTCTCACTGGTCGTGCTGGCGCTCACCGGCGCCCTCGCGTACCTGTTCGAACCGGCCTCCGAGACGCGCTTCCAGTTCGCCGAGGTCTACGAGTGGATCCCGCGGTTCGGCGTCCACTACGGCGTCGGCGTGGACGGCATCGCCCTGGTGCTGATCGCGCTGTCGGCGGTGCTCGTGCCGATCGTGATCCTCGCCTCCTGGCACGACGCCGACGGAACCGGGGCCGCGGCTCCGCCCAAGCGCTCGGTGAAGACCTACTTCGCGCTGCTGCTGGTGCTGGAAGCGATGATGATCGGCGTCTTCGCGGCGACCGACGTCTTCCTCTTCTACGTCTTCTTCGAAGCCATGCTCATCCCGATGTACTTCATGATCGGGTCGTACGGCGGAGCCCAGCGGTCCTACGCGGCCGTGAAGTTCCTGCTGTACTCGCTCTTCGGCGGCCTGCTCATGCTGGTCGCGGTGATCGCGCTCTACGTGATCGCCGACAAGGGCACCTTCATGTTCCCCGAGCTGATCGGCGTCATCCAGGACCCGACCACGCAGAAGTGGCTCTTCGCGGGCTTCTTCATCGCGTTCGCGGTCAAGGCGCCGCTCTGGCCGTTCCACACCTGGCTGCCCGACGCCGCCGCGCAGGCCCCGGCCGGCGCCGCGGTGCTGCTGGTGGGCGTGCTGGACAAGGTCGGCACGTACGGCATGCTCCGCTTCTGCCTGGAGCTCTTCCCGGACGCGTCGAAGTTCTTCACCCCGCTGGTGATCGTGCTGGCGGTGGTGGGCATCGTCTACGGTGCGATCGTGGCCATCGGCCAGACCGACATGAAGCGCCTGATCGCCTACACCTCGATCTCGCACTTCGGCTTCATCGCGCTGGGCGTCTTCGCGATGACCAGGGACGCGGGCGCGGGCGCCACCCTCTACATGGTCAACCACGGCTTCTCGACCGGTGCGCTCTTCCTGGTCGCCGGTTTCCTGATCTACCGCCGGGGTTCCAGCCAGATCGCCGACTACGGAGGCGTGCAGAAGGTCGCCCCGCTGCTGGCCGGCACCTTCCTGATCGCCGGCCTGTCCGGGCTCTCCCTGCCAGGACTGTCCACGTTCGTCAGCGAGTTCATGGTCCTGATCGGCACCTTCGAGCGCTACCCGGTCGCGGCGATCATCGCGACGAGCGGCGTCGTCCTGGCGGCCGTCTACATCCTGTGGATGTACCAGCGCACGATGACCGGCCCCTCGAAGGAGTCGGCCCACGTCATGCCCGACCTCAACTGGCGCGAGATCTGGGTGATGGGCCCGCTGATCGCGGTGATCATCGCCATGGGCTTCTTCCCCAAGCCGGTGCTTGACGTGATCAATCCCGCGGTCGACAAGACGATCTCCAGCGTCCACATCGAACCGTTCACGCCCGCCGTGGCAGAGAAGAAGGGGGCCGGCCAGTGAACGGCACCATCCAAGCCCCGACAATCGAGTACGCGCTGCTCTCGCCGATGCTGCTGGTGTTCGGTGCGGCGATCATCGGGGTGCTGGTCGAGGCGTTCGCGCCCCGCTACCTGCGCAAGTCGATCCAGATGCCGCTCACGCTGCTCGCCCTGCTCGGCGGGTTCGTCATGACCGTCCTGTCTGCCCTCAACGGCCTGCCGGACGCGCCGGCGGCCATGGGGTCGATCGCGGTGGACGGCCCCTCCCTGTTCATCTGGGGCATCATCCTCGTCCTGGCGCTGGTCAGCACGCTCCTGATCAACGACGAGGACCAGTTCGTCGCGCAGGCGGCGGCGGTACCGGGAAGCCCGGACGAGGAGGAGGCGATCCTCAGCGGACACGCCCAGACCGAGGTCTACCCGCTGCTGCTGTTCTCGGTCGGCGGCATGCTGCTCTTCGCCTCCGCCAACGACCTGCTGGCCATGTTCGTCGGCCTTGAGGTCATGTCCCTGCCGCTGTATCTGCTCTGCGGTCTGGCCCGCCACCGCCGCCTGCTCTCGCAGGAGGCCTCGGTCAAGTACTTCCTGCTCGGCGCGTTCTCCTCGGCCTTCTTCCTGTACGGCATGGCCCTGGTCTACGGCTACGCCGGGTCGGTGGACCTGAAGGTCATCAGCGCCGCGCTCACCAAGGTCAGCGGCCAGGAGACGCTGCTGCTGCTCGGCCTCGCGCTGCTCGGTGTCGGCCTGCTCTTCAAGGTCGGAGCCGCGCCGTTCCAGGCGTGGAAGCCTGACGTCTACCAGGGAGCGCCCACCGCGGTCACCGCTCTGATGGCCTCCACGGTGCTCGTGGCGGCCTTCGGCGCGGTGCTGAGGGTCTTCTGGGTCGCCCTGGGCGGCCTGGAGTGGGACTGGAAGCCGGTCATGTGGGGCATCGCGATCCTGACGATGATCGTCGGTGCGATCCTGGCCATCACCCAGACCGAGATCAAGCGGATGCTCGCCTACTCCTCGATCGCGCACGCGGGCTTCCTGCTCACCGGCGTCGTCGCGATCGGCGCCGCCGAGCAGAACAAGCACGCCCTGTCGGCCATCCTGTTCTACCTGGCCGCGTACGGCTTCACCACGGTCGGCGCCTTCGCGGTCGTCACCATGGTCCGTGACGCGGGAGGCGAGGCCGGGCATCTGTCCCGCTGGGCCGGTCTGGGCAAGCGTTCCCCCGTTCTCGCGGGTATTTTCGCCTTCTTCCTGCTGGCCTTCGCCGGCATTCCGCTCACGAGCGGCTTCTTCGGCAAGTACGCCGTTTTCTCGGCGGCGGTCGCCGGAGACGCGCTGCCGCTGGTCATCGTGGGTGTGGTCAGCTCGGCGATCGCCGCGTTCTTCTACGTCCGGGTGATCGTGCTGATGTTCTTCAACGAGCCCGCCGTCGACGGACCGTCCATCGCGACGCCCACCGTGGGCACCTCGGCTGTGGTCGCCCTCGCGGCAGCGGCTACGGTAGTGCTAGGGGTTTTCCCGCAGCCGGTGCTCGATCTCGCGGATCAGGCTGCGTCCGCGCTGTTCATTCGCTAGAGGAGTAACGGTTCATGGCTGCGCCACCGGTTGTTGATCTTCCGTTCGTCGACGAACGGTTGGCGCAGGACCTCGCTACCGGACTGGCCGAGGTCGAGAAACTGCTGCGATCCTCGGTGGAGAGTGAGGACGCCTTCGTCACGGAGGCGTCCAAGCACCTCATCGAGGCGGGCGGCAAGAGGTTCCGGGCCATGCTGGTCCTGCTCGCCGCCCAGTTCGGCTCACCCGCGGCGGCGGGAGTGGTGCCCGGGGCCGTGGTGATCGAGCTGACCCACCTGGCGACGCTCTACCACGACGACGTGATGGACGAGGCCCCGGTCCGCCGGGGCTCTCCGTCGGCCAACGCCCGCTGGGACAACACCGTGGCCATCCTGACCGGCGACTACCTGTTCGCCCAGGCCTCGGAGATCCTCGCCGACCTTGGCTCCGACGTCATCAGGATCCAGGCGCAGACGTTCTCCCGGCTGGTCCGCGGCCAGATCCGCGAGACCATCGGCCCCCGCTCCGGCGAGGACCCGGTGGCCCACTACATCGGGGTGCTGGCCGACAAGACCGGCTCGCTGATCGCCACCTCCGGCCGGTTCGGCGCCATGCTCAGCGGTGCCACGCCCGAGGTGGTCGAGCGACTGACCCGGGCCTGCGAGGCCATCGGGGTCGCCTGGCAGCTCGGCGACGACCTGCTGGACGTCGCCTCGGAGACGGCCGAGTCGGGCAAGACGCCGGGCACCGACCTGCGCGAGGGCATCCGGACCCTGCCCGTGCTCTACGTCCTGGCGTCGGACAACCCCGAGAACGTCCGGCTGCGCGAGTTGCTGGCCGGTCCGGTGGCCGAGGAGGACATCGAGGAGGCCCTGCGTCTGCTCCGCGCCGACCCCGCCATGGGACATGCCCGCGCCGAGCTGCTCGACTGGGTCGACCGTGCCCGCGAGGACCTCGCGGGCCTTCCCGACATCCCGGCCCGCGCCGCCTACCTGGCCCTCTGCGACTACGTCGTCGAGCGCTCCGGCTGAGCGCCGGTCCAGGACAGGACCCAGCCCGGCCCGGCGACAGCGCCGAGCCGGGTTTTTCGTGTTTCTTCCACGATATTATTTGCAGGTCAAAGCAAATAATGTATGTGCATGTAGACTCCTGCCGGATAGCACACTCCAGGAGGAATCACCATGTCGTGGGACCGTTTCGCTCTCTTGCACGCACGCGTGGAGGCGGAGTTGGCCAAGGCACTCCAGCGCGGTCACGGCCTGGGGTTGTCGGAGTACCGCGCACTGATCCAGCTCGCCGCCGTCCCCGACGGCTCCATGCGCATGCAGGAACTCGCCGAGGCGGTGGGGCTCAACCAGAGCTCGGTGACCCGCCTTGTCGCCCGTCTCGAAGAGGCCGGGATGACCCGGCGCAACCTCTGCTCGGACGATCGGCGCGGCGTCTACTCGGTGATCACCGACGAGGGGCGCATCCGACTGGCCGGTGCCAGGCCCACCTACGAGCGCTCCCTGAGCGCCGCGCTGGAGCAGGCGGGCGTCGACCCGGTCTTCACCCCCCTGGTCCTCGCCGTACGCGGCTCCTGAGGCTTATGAGGCGTTCTGTACGGCTACCTGCTTGGGTGCGCGGCGGGCCTGAGTGGCCGTCCTGAGGCTGTCCCAGGTGAAGACCGACAGCGCCAGCCAGATGATGGCGAACCCCACCCAGCGGCTGGGCGGCATGACCTCGCGTATGACGACCACCCCGCACAGGAACTGCAGGATCGGGGCGATGTACTGCAGCAGGCCGATCGTGGTGAGAGGTACCCGAAGCGTGGCGGCGGTGAAGCAGAGCATCGGAACGGCGGTGACCACACCCGCTCCGGCCAGCAGGAGCGCGTGGCCCGCCCCCCAGTTGCCGAACGTGCTCGTCCCCTGCTGCCCCAGGTAGGTCAGGTAACCCAGCGCGGGGAGCAGCAACACCAGCGTCTCGACCGTCATGCTTTCCGCCGCACCCACCCCGGCGATCTTCTTGACCAGGCCGTAGGTGCCGAAACTGGCGGCCAGCGCCAGCGCGATCCACGGCGGCCGCCCGTAGTCGACGGCCAGGACGATCACGGCCACCGCCCCCAGCCCCACCGCGGCCCACTGCCACGGCCGCAGCCGCTCCTTCAGCAGCAGGACGCCGAAGAGCACGCTGACCAGGGGGTTGATGAAGTAGCCGAACGAGCTCTCGACCACGTGCCCGGTGTTGACGGCGTAGATGTAGACGCCCCAGTTGATCGTGATGAGCACTGCGGCCAGGAGGAGAAGGCCGACCTTTCTCGGGGTGCGCAGCAGCTCGCGGAACCAGGACCAGTGGCGCCGCACCGCCAGGATGGCGACGACGGCGACCAGGGACCAGGCCATGCGGTGGGCCAGGATCTCCAGGGCGCCGGAGGGCTTCAGGAGCGGCCAGTAGAGCGGGAACAGGCCCCACATTGCGTAGGCGGCGATCCCGTAGAGAACTCCACGGCGTGTTTCAGGCATGACCCCTATCTTTACTCCTTACTTGATTTAACACAATTTAGCTGTGCTTTTCGATCAGTTAAGAAACGCTTGTGGGAACACGGGGGAGGCGCCCTCGGTTGCTTCCTGGTGAGAACGTGTCAGGAGGAGGTTCGCAATGGGCTGGCTGTTCGGCAAGGACAAGACTTCCATGGTGTCCCCGGAGAACGCGCTGCCGGGCCGTGCCACCAGGATGGCGGTGCCCGGGCGTCATGAGGTTCTCGACGCCCCGCTGGCTCCGCCGTACCCCGAGGGGAGTGAGATCGCGGACTTCGGCCTCGGCTGTTTCTGGGGCGCCGAGCGCATTTTCTGGCAGACCCCGGGTGTGGTCTCCACCTCCGTCGGCTACGGGGGCGGCTACACCCCGAACCCGACCTACGAGGAGGTCTGCACCGGCCAGACCGGTCACACCGAACTCGTCCGCGTCGTCTTCGACCCGGCCCGGGTGTCCTACGAGGAACTGCTGCGCGTCTTCTGGGAGTCGCACAACCCCACCCAGGGCATGCGCCAGGGCAACGACGTCGGCACGCAGTACCGCTCGGCGATCTACTTCCACTCACCCGAGCAGGAGAAGGCCGCCCTGACCTCGCGTGACGCCTACCAGAAGGTCCTCACCGACTCCGGCTACGGCGCCATCACCACCGAGATCGCCCCCGCCGGCGACTACCACTTCGCCGAGCAATATCACCAGCAGTACCTCTACAAGAACCCCGGCGGCTACTGCGGCATCGGCGGCACCGGGGTCGCATGCCCGGTCGGCCTCACCTCCGGTGAGGCGTAGACCTGCGGAGATGGTCAGCACCTGGCTCGTGATCGCCCGGCGTGCCCAGGGTCGATCATGGGCCAGAGCTGTACACCTCCGGGTGGCTTAACGGCTGCTCGTGGAGTGCGCGGGATGTGGGCCAGTGGGTGCGTAGGGTGGTGTCGTGACGGAAACAGAGGCCACGGGCTATGACTGCCTGTCGTCTCGTCTGGTTCCGGAGAGCGAGCTGCGGACATTCCTGCTGGACTGTTTTGAGATCGCCGAGTGTGAGTTGTTCGTGGGCCATGACGATCGGGTCGCCGAGCGGTTGCGGGACATCCCACAGGACGTGGTGTTCTCCGTGTTCTGCACGTACCGGCAGGTCTTCGGCCACTTCGCGATGGGCTTCGACGTCGGCGTCGAGGGCCGGTCGGCCGAGCGAGTCGGCCGCCGGGAGTTCGCCGAACGGTTCGCCGCCCACTTCGATACGTACGTGCTGTATGGCGACACCGAACCACCGGGACTGTGGACGGTGATCTTTGCGGATGGTACCCGCCTTCGCGCCGCGATGGATGAGGAAGACAACCGGTATGTGCTCTACGCGGCCACAGCGCCAGTGCCGGGCCTACCCGAGGTCCGCGTGGACGAGGGCCTGTGGCGGCTCCGATAAGCCTTCGCCGGCCGGCGCCTGGATCCGCTGAGAACGCCGCCACAATCCGGTCGGAACCCTCTACCTAGACCAACCTGGCACTTGTACTGACCGGGGACGTGGCTCCGACCTCACGAGTGCGCCTGCTTCGGCAAGGTCAGGATTTCGGCTCCATCGTTGGTGATGGCGATCGTGTGCTCACTGTGTGCTGTCCGGCAGCCTGTCGCACTTCGGAGCGTCCACCCGTCGGCATCGGTGACAAGTTCAGCGGTGTCCGCCATGACCCACGGCTCCAGTGCCAGCAGCAGGCCAGGGCGCAGCCTGTATCCACGGCCAGGCCGTCCGGTGTTTGAAACGTGCGGGCCCTGGTGCATCGTTGATCCGATGCCATGACCTCCGAACTCGGTGTTGATCGGGTACCCAGCCTCGCTGAGGACGGAGCCGATGGCATGGGAGATGTCGCCGATGCGGGCTCCGGGTCCGGCAGCGGCTATCCCCGCGCTCAGTGCGCGTTCGGTTGCGCTGATCATCGCGACGCTCTCCGGGGGCTTTGATTCGCCCACGATGAAGCTGATGGCAGAGTCTGCGGCGACTCCGCCTTTGGAGACGGCGAGGTCGAGTGTCAGCAGGTCGCCGTCGGCAAGCGTGTAGTCGTGTGGCATTCCGTGGAGCACGGCGTCGTTGACGGCCGTGCAGATGTAGTGGCCGAACGGCCCGCGCCCGAAGGACGGCTCGTAGTCGACGTAGCAGGACTGCGCTCCGGCCTCGACGATCATGGTCTCGGTCCACCGGTCGATGTCCAGGAGGTTCGTGCCGACCGTGCTACGGCTCTTCAGGGTCTGCAGAATGTCAGCGACCAGGGCGCCTGTGTCCTTTGCTCGGGCCAGTTCGGTGGGGTTCAGGATCTCGATCATGCAGCGTCTCTCTCGCGCAACCAATAACTATCCCGGCCATATTATCCCGGTACACTCGGAGCCATGGTCAGGTTGCCGCTCACTCCCGCAGAGGTCGAGCGCGGACAGCGCCTCGGTGCCCTGTTGCGTCGCGCCAGGGGAGAGCGCTCGATGCTCGAGATCGCGCTCGGTGCACGTGTCTCACCGGAGACCCTCCGAAAGATCGAGTCGGGCCGCGTGGCGACCCCTGCCTTCCCGACCATCGCTGCGATCGCCGATGTCCTCGGTCTCTCCCTCGATGCGGTGTGGGCCGAGATCAACCAGCCCGAACGTGGTGTCGAACCGACCAGGTCCGGTCGCAACACACGTGAGTGGTCGGCCCGCCGGACGGTCCTGGTTCCGACCGAGGAATAGCTCTTCGGATCTTGCCGTACGGCTCACGCCCACGTCGATGTGCGGGATGTGCTGGAAGAGTTGCTGGGGCATGAGCGGCGCTTTTGGGGGCAGAGCGCACGGGCGCGGGGGTTCCTGCGGGGAACCGGTGGGCTGAGTACGTGGGCGGTCGAACGGACGGTGGCGGTAGGCACGCCACTGGGGGCGCATGGTCACGCTCAAGCGGCCCAAGTGGTGGGGTGGCCTCGGGGGCGGTATCCCCCGAAGGTGACCAGCAGTGGTTGGGACGGTTACGACCGGAGAACTACACGTCACATCGGGGTGCCGGCCGAGGTGAACAGGTTGGCCAGGGGCCTCGCCGTCGGGATTATGGAGGAGTGTCGCGGAGTTCCTTGGATCGCGCGTGTCGGCTGTGGGCGAGCTTGGCCCGTGTCCCTGTCACGTTCCCCGTGCGTGGAGACGTGACCGTGGTCGTCTCTCCCGAGTCGTGGTTGTGTCCGTCGGGATGGACGGGCATCGTCACGTTGGACGGGGCCGCTCTGGTCACGGTGCCCGACGCCGGTTTGATCGAGCCGTTGCGTGACGTCCTGCTCAGCGATCTCCACGAAACCGGCATTGATCTTTCGCGGCTCCCCGCCCGGCTTCCGGTCCTCGACGCCCTGGGCCCGGCAACGCTTGCGTACCTCGATGCCGATGACTTCGCTGCGGCCCGCGTCGACGCTGAAGTCGAACGTCTGTCAGCAGGGCATCGCGATATCGACGGCCTGGTGGCCTCGGTGGGCAAGGAGGATGCCGATGAAAGCGGGATGGAGGAGGTCGCTTCGGCGGCTGGATGATCCGTGAAGGCCGGAATGTGATCGCCGCCGCCGGGTATCGCCCATGGTTGAATACAGCGGCGCAGCTGTCCGTGTTGACCGCCGCGAAGTATCGCGGCCGTGGCCTGGCTCGCTTGGTGGCCTCGGCGGCGGTGGCTGACGCTCTGGTCAACGGGTTGCTGCCGCAGTGGAGAGCGCGTCCGGAGCCGTCGCGACGAGTCGCCCGAGCTCTCGGTTTCCGGGAGTTCGGCTCGCAGATCAGCCTTCTCATGAAGCACTGACCGCCGGCCCGCGCTCGAATCGGCGCCTCGCGGCTCTTGACCGGCAAGCCGTTAGGCTGTGCCCGTGACACCCAGTGCTGAGCGGGGGACGGCGTTGCGCGCGGACGCCGCACGCAACCGCGCACGGGTGTTGAAGGTCGCCCGCGAGCAGTTGGCCATGGGCGACGACTCGCTCATGCTGAACACCATCGCCCGGCTCGCGGGAGTGGGCGTCGGGACCGTGTACCGGCATTTCCCCAACCGGCACGCGCTGCTGGAGGCGCTGCTGGCGGAACGCTTCCAGCAGCTCGTCGACGAGGCGCAGGCCGCGGCGGCCGACGAGGACGCCCTTTCAGGTCTGCACCGTCTTCTGCGTTTCACTCTCGGACGCATGCTGGACGACGCCGGGTTCGCAGCGGTGCTCGAATCCGCCAGCGACGCCGATGCGCAGACCTCGGCGATGAAGGTCGAGCTGGACCGTGCCGTCGCGGAGCTGCTCGACCGTGCCTGCCGCGCGGGCGCCATCCGGCGGGGCATCGAGGCGGACGATGTCCGTCGTCTGCTCTGCGGCATCGAGCACGCGGTCCGCTCCGGCGGCAACGACGCCGAGCAGGCCGAGATCTACCTCGACGTCCTCCTTGAGGGCCTGCGCCCCCCGCGCTGACGGCAGCCTGGAACCCGCAGCTTGGGAGTTCGTTGCCGCCCGCCCGCCTCCGCTAAACGGATAGTCATCCGTTTATGCTACGGTGTGAGCCATGAAACGGATGGCTATCCGGTAGCGTTCGACCAGTGGAGGGCGGGACCATGGGCAAACGGGCCGTGGTGACGGCGGGGACCGGAGGAATCGGCCTGGAGACCGCGATGGGGCTGGCGGCGACAGGTCACGCGGTGACCGTGATCGGCCGGAACGCCGAGCGGGGTGCTCGCGCGGTCGAGAGAATCGACGCGGTGGCGACAGGGCAGGGGGCGAGGTTCGTCGCCGCCGACCTCGCATCGCTCGACTCCGTCCGAGGGCTGGCCGCCCGGCTCGCGGGAGAGGGCCCGCTGAACGTCCTGGTCAACAATGTCGGGGCGATGTTCGCAGATCGGCAGCAGACGGTGGACGGGATCGAGGCGTCGTTCGCCGTCAACCACCTTTCCCCGTACCTGCTGACCGAACTGTTGCTGGAGCCGCTCCGGGCCGGAGGACCGAGCCGGATCGTGAATGTCACCTCGGGCGCGGTCCGGGCGGCCAAACGCTCCTTCGACACCGTCGAGCCGCCGGGCGGCTACTACGGCTTTCACTGGTACGGCCGAGCGAAGCTCGCCAACCTCGCTTACACGCTGGATCTGGCGGAGCGGCTGCGAGGCACGGGCATCTCGGTTTTCGCGGCCGATCCCGGCGGCGCGGCCACCGCGATGACCGACGGCACCATGCGGTCGCCGAAGATCGTCTCGCCGGGGCTGCGGCTGCTTTGGCCGCTGGTCCGGCGTACCTTCGAACGCGCCACGTCCGGCTCCGCGTCACTGGCCGCACGGTCGTCGGTCCTCGCGGCGGCCGACGCCTCACTGGACGGGCGGACCGGCCTGGTCATCGGACCCGAGGCTCGTCCCGTCGCGCCCTTCCGTCCCGTCACCGACTCCCGAATGGCCGAGGCCGTCCTCCGGCTCAGCCGGCGGCTGGCCCCGCTCACCTCGACCTGACCTTCACGCGAGAGGGAACGGCCCAGCCGTGGGATCTGCGGCGCCGGCCAGATGGAGGTGAAATCCGCCGCACGGGCCCCGTACTCCCGGAGACCCCGGCCTGGTGCCGGTCCTGTGGTTCTGGAGCTCCGAGGGCTTCGGATCCCGCCCTCTGAGGTGCGCGGCCGCGCCCAGGCACTGAAGGTCACCGCGCCATCGGCGGCACCAACGTCAAGCTGGGTGACCCGTCCGAATGGGCCGCCTGCCAGACGGGCCTGGTTTCGACCGAGGAGTAGTTCTCCGGGTTTTACCTGTGCGGCTCGCGCCCGATTCCTGGTCGTGAGCCGTGTCCGTCTGTGCGGCTTCGCCGTCGCTCCTTCATCGAAGGAGAAACTGATCGAGGGCAACCTCCCAAGGCTTGCTGCACGATTCATGGCTGTTCTTCGCGGTGCGAGTCGTCTGACGACTCGGCCTGCCCGGCTTGCTGACAGGTGATGGTGTGGCGCTCCTTGCCACAGTTCGCCGACTTCAGAATGTGTTCTGACTTACGATGGCAGGGTGAGCACCAGCAACGCCGACGCCGTCACCTTCTCGGACCTGTCGAGAAACCCCCGAGCCGTCGCAGAGCGCGCCGCGCGCCTCGGTCGAGTACGTGTCACCCACCGCGACGCCCCGGACTTCTACCTGACCGCCGCCGATCGTGAGGATCAGCGCGGGCAGACGTTGGCTACGGCATCCCGTCTGTTCCTCGCCCTCATCAAACACGATCCGACCGCCCGCGCGCTGGTCATCGCCATGCCCGAAGTCTTCCCCTGGGTTCGCCACCTCACCTCCGCCGAACTACGTGCCTTCACCCTCGAACTGGTAGAGGCGCTCTCTGATGCTGCGGAACTGGATGTCGATGTCACCACACAGGAAGTCATCGCAGGCTGGCGGGCGACCGCTCGGATCAAGGCCGATCCCGCGCACTACGCCCAGGCTCGCAAGGCCACAAGCGGCGACTTCGGGCCGGTAGAGGTTTCGGCGTGAGTCCGAAGCGTGGTGACCGGGTCACGGTCCCGCCTCCGGATGACGAATGGGATATCCGGTTCGGTATCAGTGACGCGGTCAAAGGATGGGAGGAGTTGTGCCGTCACGCCCTGGGCAACACACGCCGATGTTTCGAGGCGCTACGCGTTGATCCACGCTCACGGGCGGATCATGAGCGTCAACATCGCCTACGCGGCGACCTCGCGACTCATCGTCATAACGGCAAGGACCTGGAGCAATGGGAATTCGAGGTCACCAGCGGCGGGCGCGTCCGTTATGTCATCGATGACGCCACTCGTACCGTCTGGATTGTTTACGCCTCACCTCGTCACCCGAAAGACACCGACGACTGAAACCGGAGGCGAGAATCCAATCAAGTGATCTCTCGTCCGAACCGAGGTGGCTTCTCGACTCTCGGTGGATACCGCAGCCTCGGCGGCACCAACGTCAAGCTGGGTGACCCGTCCGAGTGGGGAGCCTGCCAGACTGGCCTGCTCCCCACTGAGAAGTAGCTCTTCGCGTGCTGCCCATGGGCTGCGCCGATCTTTATGGCCCGTGAGGATGTGGCGGCACTCGACCTGGAGGAAGCAGTTGATCTCTGGGCGGAGTTTCGCGCGGGGCCACGTTAGCCCGTAGTCGCCGTTCACGGGTTGGAACTGTGCACGGCGAGCGCCATTCGGTGCTGGGTTGCTGCGATATCGGTGGGACCGGGGTTGCGTGCCCCGTGAGACTGACCTCCGGCGACGCGTAGACCTGCGAAGACAGCCGAAACTTGGCCTAGGTCGGCCCGGTCCGTCCGGTGTTGATTTGGGACCGGTGTCGTTTTCGGCGAGGAGTTTCATTACAGGGTTCACCCGCCACGCATCGCTCCTACTGCCGGGGGTCCGCGGCCAGGTTGAAAAGAATGCGCCGGTCAGCGGCACGCCTGGCCGGACGGTGCGCTCCGCCGGGCGCTCCATGTCACCACCGCCGCGGCGGGCGGGTTAAGGGCCCCGCACAGCACCCGCCAGGTGCCGCAGCGGCAGGTCTGGTAGCGCACCAGTCCTTCACTGGTGTGGTGGTGGGAGCGGGTGTGCCAGTCATGTCCGTCGTGGTCGTTCATGGGTCCAGCGTGCTGTAATGGCATTGTGCATCTCAACCCTTACGGGGCGGACGCGGTCCTTCTGATGGCGGACCTGGCCAACTTCCCGCCCGCATCCCTCGACGACCTGGTGAAACGGTGCGCGGACGCCGGCCTCGTCATCGACCGCCCCCCGGGGGAGGCGGATCTAGCTGCCGCGCTCAACCTGGCCGAGCAGTGGTGCGAGATCGTCGACATCCGCGACGAGCGCGCACGGGTCGCGCTGCTCAACGACCTGCTGGCCACCTCGGCGGCGTATCCCCGCGTCACTGACCACGCCGGAACCGGCTGGCACCTGCACTATCGCGACGCGGGCCTGTCGCTCGGCGGCGTGCTGCGCGCGCTGGTCGCGGTGGGCACCGCCCTGCATCTGACGGGGCGCGGCATGTCGCGGCTGGCGCGCTGCGCACGCGACGGCTGCGGGCTGGTTTACGCGGACGTCTCGCGGAGCGGCCGGCAACGCTACTGCTCGCCGCGCTGTGCCAACCGGGACGCGGTGCGGCGGCACCGTGCCCGGCACGCTCCTCCTTCTCCGGTGAATCGACAGTGAACCTCTGCGGGCGGCCACCGACTACTGCGGCCTTAGTGGCACCGGTGTCTCCTGCCCGGTGGGGCTGACGAGTTCTTCGGAGGAGTGACCGGACACGGAGACCCCTTGTGGACGATCAAGGGGTCCTCCGCAGGCGGGACTCGGCCCGGCCGAGCGTCGTGCGCGTGGCGGATCCGGTGGTGCCTCAAACCGTGACGACGACCTTTCCCGGAGCGTGTCCCTCTTCCACATATCCGATGGCCGCCGGGATCTCTTCGAATGGGTAACACCGGTCGATGACCGGAGTGATTTTTCCGCCCTCGATGAGCTCGGTCAGCGTCATCAAGTTCTGTTTGTTCTCCGTGCATCCGACCACGTCCGCCATGATCGTCCTTTGGGACATGAACCGCGACATGATGAGCGCCGAGAACATGTGGCCAACGGGTTGCAGCCACCGGCCGGCCTGCCCACCGATGATGACGCGGGCCCCTCTGGGGGCCAACACCCGCCGGCATGCCGACGTCGAGAGGCCTCCCGCGATGTCCAGCAGGAGATCGTAGCGCTGTCCATTCCGCGTGAAGTCCTCTTTGGTGTAGTCGATGACCTCATCCGCGCCGATCGATCGGACCAGGCCCACGTTCCGCGTGCTGCAGACGCCGGTGACCTCCGCGCCGATCGCCCGGGCGATCTGCACGGCGAACGTCCCCACACCTCCCGAAGCGCCGTTGACGAGGACCTTCTGTCCCGGCTGGACTCGTCCCTTGTCGCGCAGGCCCAGCAGGGCGGTGTTGGCGGCCAGCGGTACCGCCGCCGCCTGCTCATACGACAGGTTCTTCGGTTTCGGCGCCAGTTCGTCTTCCCGGACGCACACGTATTCGGCGAAGCCGCCCTGCTTGGGCATCGCGAACACCTCGTCGCCGGGGCGGAACTCCGTCACGTCCTTGCCGACCGCCTCGACCTGTCCCGCCATGTCGGCGCCCAAGATGTCGATCCTCGACTTGCGCAGCCCGAGGCCGCCGCTCATCAGCCGCGAGACGTACGGCTCCCCTCTCATGAAGTGCCAGTCATAGGGCTGGACGGAGGTGGCCCGCACCCGGACCAGCACCTCGTCGTCGCCGGGCACGGGCTTGTCGATGTCGGTGAGATCCAGTACGTCGGGTGAGCCGTACGAACGTAGGACGAACGCTTTCATCACATTCTCCTTATCCATCGCGGGTGCGGGTGTCAGCCGTGCCGCAGATTCGTGATCGACGCTGTGGCCCGTATCGATGGGTCGGAGGCATCGCCGGCCGGATGGCGACAAGCGTGTCTCGAGCCACCGAGAATCAGCGTAAAAGGCTGCTACAAAGGGCTCATCGGCCGAAAGTACGCCTGATTGGCGGATGATCGGCTGGCTCAGACCAGGCCGTTCTACCGATGAGCCGCCACTGTCTCAGTCGTCACGATCAGGTCATGACCGATGAGAGCCTGACAGGACACCTTCCGTCTCCACAGTCACCGCGAAACGGCCGGTCGGCGGGTGACCGGAACACAGCAGGGACTTCCGCCGTAGCCTTCTCCGCCAGGGCGGACTGGCTCGTGCCCGCTGCGCTGGTCGTGCTCAGCGCTGTTCCGATGGCCGCCGGAGCCGTCCGCCTGACCGAGCTGACGGGCGGCGCGGAAATCACACCGGAGAACGCACGGTTCTTCGCGGCGCCCCTGCCTGTGGTGCTGCACATCCTCAGCGTCGTCCTGTACAGCGTTCTGGGGGCCTTTCAGTTCGCCCCCGGTTTCCGCCGCCGGAGGCCCACCTGGCACCGCGTCGCCGGGCGGGTTTTGGTCCCATGTGGACTCGTCGCAGCGCTTTCGGGGCTGTGGATGACCCTGTTCTATCCCCGCCCCGTCGGCGACGGCGATCTCCTCGCCGGGTTCCGGCTCGTGTTCGGCACGGCCATGGTCCTGTCCATTCTCCTCGGCCTCGCCGCGATCCGGCGACGGGACGTCGCCAGGCACCGCGCCTGGATGATCCGCGGTTACGCGATCGGTCTGGGCGCGGGCACGCAGGCGCTGACCCATCTGTTCTGGTTCCTGTTCCTCGGCACACCTGGGGAGTTCCCCAGAGCCCTGCTCGTGGGCGCCGGGTGGGTGATCAACCTCGCGGTGGCCGAGTGGTTCATCCGCAGGCGGCCGGTCCGTCCACCCCGTACCCCCGCTCCGCGGGCGGGTCTTATGGGTGGGTGACCGGGACACCTGCGCCCCAGTCGGATTCCCGGGCCGCGGAGGAACGGGGACCCGTCACCGGGAGTAAGGGGGCGTCGTGGAGGCGGTGGGTGAAACCCGGCCCGCTCCCGCCACGGCGGGAGCGGAGCCGCACCGACCCGTCGCGGCGAGGGATCCGTCACGGTACAGGGGGCGTCGCCGTAGCCGGCTCAGTTCCTGACCCGGTTGGTCTCGTAGGCCCACATGGCGATCTCGACGCGGTTGCGGGCGCCCAGCTTGGCCAGCAGGCTGGCGATGTGGGACTTCACCGTGCTGAGAGAGATGTGCAGCTCGTCGGCGATCTCGTTGTTGGTCCGTCCACGTGCCACGGTGGCCAGGATCTGTTCCTCCCGGGCCGTGAGCGCCTCGATGGGGTGTACCGGCGGTGTGGCGGGCACGGTGCGGGCGAAGGTTCCCAGCAGTCGGGCGGTGACGCTCGGGGCGATGAGCGCGTCGCCGTTCGCGGCGGCGTGGACGGCCTGGGAGAGCAGGTCGGCTCCGGCGTTCTTGAGCAGAAAACCCCGGGCACCGGCTCGCAGCGCGGCGTAGACGTACTCGTCGAGGTCGAAGGTGGTGATGACGACGACGGCGAGGGGATCCTCGATGCCCGGCCCGGCGAGGGAGCGGGTGGCTCCGATGCCGTCGAGGCCGGGCATGCGGATGTCGAACAGGCACACGTCAGGGCGTAGGCGCCGCGCGAGCTGGACGGCCCGCCACCCGTCGGCGGCTTCGCCGACGACCTCGATGTCCGGCTGGGCGTCGAGGATCATGGTGAGCCCGGTACGGACGATCTCCTGGTCGTCGGCGACGAGCACCCGGATGCTCATGTCACCGCTCCGGTCCGGGGCAGTACGGCGGTCACGGTCCAGCCCCGATCCGGGGCGGGGCCGGCTTCGCAGGTGCCGCCCAGCAGGTCAGCACGTTCGATCATGCCGATGAGCCCGTATCCCGGTGACCCGGCCGGGCGTACCAGGCCGCTGTCGCCGTCGTCGCTCACCCGCAGGCGCACCGATGTGTCGTCGGCGGCGACGCGAACCTCGATGCGGGTGGCATGACGGGCGTGCCGTCGAGCGTTGGTGACCGACTCCTGGGCGATGCGGTAGATCGCAGCCTCGACCGGCAGGGGAAGGTCACCGATGTCGTCGGAGATCTCCACGTCGACGGACGGGCCGGAGCGGCCTGGGCTCGCGAGCTGTTCGAGGTCGGTGATGCGACGGCCGGGCGCCGACTCCGCGGGTTGGTCCCGGCGCAGGAGGCGGACCAGGGCGCGCATCTCGTCGAGGGCGCGTGCCGCCTCGGCCTCGATCACGTGGAGTGCCTCGGTCGCGGAGTTGGGCCGCGACGCCGAGGTGGCGATGCCCGCCTGCGCTCGGATCGCCATCGCCGAGATGTGATGGGCGACGGTGTCGTGCAGGTCGCGGGCCAGCCGTTCGCGTTCGAGCAGCTTGATCTGGTCGAGCTCGCGCATTCTCGCCCCGGCCCGGTAGCGGAACGTCCCGCCCAGGGCGATGGCCGAGAGCGTGACGGCGAACGCGCCGACCGTGTCGCCGGGGGTGAGGCGGCCGAAGAACAGCGAGAGGGAGACCGTGACGAGCGTGATCGTCAAACCGATCGCGACCTCGCGTCCCGACCCCCACCGGAACAACGAGTACAGCAGGACCAGCACGTACACCATCGTGTACGTCTCCAGGGCGTCGCCGTCCGTCAGCAGCGGGGCCAGGCTCGTGGTGGCGAAGACGATCACGACCATCAGCAGCGGCCTGGTCCGGCGCCACAACAGCGTGGGCACCAGCCCGACGGTGACGGTCACCGAGACGGCCCGCCATGGAAGATCGGGCCGCAGAACTCCTTCGAGCACCGCGACCGCCACGAGTACTCCCACGAGTGCCCAGTCCCGCCAAGCCCGCGACGGCGGGTTGGGGGGGCGGGGCTCGTCCCACACGGAGCGAAGAAGGGGGAGCACATGACCATGGTACGAAAGCCCACGCGGCTCGGGGCGGCCCAAAGTACAAGACGAACATTTCACTGTCGCGCGGCCCCGACATGTGGGAGCGCGTGTGGCGGTGCGGCCGTACCGCGCCGCTCTGACGAAGCGCCGCACAGTGGCGCTAAAAGATCTTGAAAAAGATTTGAGCGGGCTGTCGAATCGGGGTGGTCTCGTTCGAAGCGTGGTCAGAGGGCCGAGAGGAACACCCGAGAGCCGGCCCGTGACTCGTGAGGAGAACGGCCAATGACCCAGCAGACGACGAGGACCGCGCACCCGGTGACCTGCGACCCGCGTACCAGTGTCACCAGGTCGCTGCTGGGCTACGGGATCATCGCCGGGCCGGTGTACGTCGTGGTGTCCCTGGCCCAGGCGCTGACCCGGGAGGGATTCGACCTCTCCCGCCACGCATGGAGCCTGCTGGCCAACGGCGGCCTCGGCTGGATCCAGATCACCAACTTCGTCGCCGCCGGGCTGATGGTCATCGCCTGCGCGGTCGGCCTGGGCCGGGCCCTGGCCGGCGGGCGGGGCGCGACCTGGGCTCCCCGGCTCGTCGGGATGTACGGGGTGAGCCTGATCGGCGCGGGGATCTTCCGGGCGGATCCGGCGATGGGCTTCCCGGTGGGGACGCCGGAGGGGCCCGGGGCGGTGAGCCTGTCCGGGACGCTCCACTTCGCCTGCGGCGCGGTGGGTTTCCTGTGCGTGATCGTGGCCTGCTTCGTCATCGGCCGCCGGTTCGCCGCCGCGGGCCGTACCGGGTGGGCGCTTTACTCCCGGCTCACCGGCGGGTTGTTCCTCGCGGCCTTCGCCGCCATCGCGACCAGTGCGGGTGCCCCGTGGGCCAACCTTGTCTTCGTCTCCGGGGTCGTGATCATCTGGGCCTGGCTCTCGGCCCTGTCCCTGCACCTGTACCGGCACATCACCCCCCAGCACGCCTGAGCGCACCCGATCCCCGCACCACACCGTCAAGAAAACAAGATCGAAGGAGACATCCGATGCGATACATGATCATTCTTAGGGTCACCAACCAGCCCACCACCCCGCCGCCGGCAGAGCTGATGGAGGCCATCGCCAAGCTCGGCGGAGAGGCCACCGCAGCCGGGGCGTTGCTGGACACCGCCGGGCTGGCCCCGAGCGCGCAGGGCGCGCGGGTCGCGATCACCGGGGACAGACTGAGCGTCACCGACGGCCCGTTCGCCGAGGCGAAGGAGCTGATCAGCTACGCGCTCTACCAGGTCCGCTCGAAGGAGGAGGCCGTCGAGTGGACCTCCCGCTTCCTGAAGATCCACCGGGATCACTGGGCGGGCTGGGAGGGCGAGGCCGACGTGCTGCGCGTCTTCGGCCCCGAGGACTTCGCCGCCCCCGCCTGATCTGATCACCGTGTGTACGGCTCCCGGCCAGAGTTCCTGGCCGGGAGCCGTACACGTTTCCCGGCACTTTCGCATCGAATCGCCTCGGGCCTCATGCCCGGTCGGCCTGATCTCGGATGGTGCGTGGACCTGAGGTTTCAGCCAGGTCCTGGCTCTTGATCGCCCGATGTGTCCGGCGTCGATCTTGAGCCAGAGCCGTTTCCACTGACGAGTATCACCGTGGGGACGGTCACGTCGCTCTGAGTGGGGTTGCCGGAGAGCGCGTCTGCCGTGGGTCCGGTGTCGGCAGCAGGGCCGAGTCGCCGTTGAGTACGGCGGCTTCCATGGCCCGCAGTTCCGGCCCTGGTTCGAGGCCGAGTTCCTTGATCAACACCTGGCGGGCGTTTCGGTAGACCTTGAGTGCCTCAGCTCGTCGGCCGGCGCGGTAGAGGGCGAGCATGAGCTGGGCGTACGGCTTCTCCCGCAGCGGGTTGGCAGTCACCAGATGGCGTAGTTCGCCGACCAGTTCACCGGAGCGGCCAAGGAGAAGCTCGGCCTCTATCCGCGCCTCCGCTACGACCTCGCGTCGCTCGTCGAGCATATTGGCCATCACGCTGACCGCGCCGCGCCGCGGTACCTCCGCAAACGACGCGTCGCCTCGCCACAGCGCCAGTGCGCCGCCGAACAGACGGCTCGCGGCGGCCTGATCGTCGGCGGCACCGGCCACCAGTCCGCGATCGGCCATCTCCCCGAAGTTGTCGGCATCCAGCTCTCCGGACCGGACGTCGAGGGTGTAGCCATACGTGCGCCGGACGATTCTGCCCTCGTCGCCCAGTAGCCGCCGCAGGTGATACACGTAGATCCGGAGGTTGTCGCCGGCCGAGCGGGGTGGGCGATCTCCCCACAGGGCGTCGACGAGGTGGTCGCGTGAGACCGTCTCGTTGGCATGGCACAGCAGTGTCGCGAGAAGCACTCGCTGTTTGGGCGCCGAGATGTCGATGCACCATCCGTCACGCCGTATCTCAAGCCGACCCAGTACGCGAAACTCCACTCCCGGCTCCCCCTGTGAATGTTTCTGCCAGCCCCCCAGCGCCTGGTAATAACGGATTGCTGATAAGAAAAGTTTCCACGGTGAACTTATGCGGGCAATATACGGTTCCCGCAACGGGGTGCGGTCAGCATGAGCATGCGCGGCGATCACAGGGGCGTCTCCGGAGGAACCGGGGGCGGGTCGCAGGCGCTGTTCAGGGGAGAGAATGCTTTTGAAACACTCACGACTACGGGCCGCCCTCGTGGCGCTGATGGCGGTGCTGCCGGTGCTCGTGATCCCGGCGACGGCGGAGGCCGAAGGGGGCACGACCATCCCTCGGTCCCACTGGACCTACGTCTCCTCCAAGCATCAGAACAGGACGCACTGGCAGGAGGACCGGGTCTTCGTCGGTTTCCAGGAGAAGCCCAAGGACATCACCCGGGCGTTCTTCCAGATGGACCTGACTCCGATCGCCGACGTCGAGCGGGTCACCACAGCCTGGTTCGGCGTGGGGCGGGCCAATTCCTGGGAGTGCAGACGCCGAGATGTCGAACTCTGGGAGACCGGGGACATCGACTCCTCGACTAGCTGGAAGAACCAGCCCAAATGGGAGCGACTGCTCCTGGCCGCTCCGGGCGGTACCTGCCTCGATCGGCTGCACTTTCGGATCACCGCGGCTGTCCGGGAAGCGGTGGCCGCCGGAAAAGATCACATCACACTGGGCCTCAAGTCGATCGACGAGACCAACCCGGAGATCAGACACGAACTGTGGAACGACGGCGGCCTGGGGGTCGACCACAATGACCGGCCCGACCTTCCTGCTGAGACCTCGGTGACGTCGGACCATGAATCTTGCCGTACCTTCTCGCAGACCGGGCGGTACGTGAATTCGATCACGCCTTGGCTGGGGGCCAAACTGTCCGACCCGGACAGGAATTCCTATCCGCAGGTCGTAAGGGGTCGTTTCGAGTGGGCGACCCAGGACGGGACCAAACTGGGGGAGAAGGTCACCGACACGGAGTACTCCGGCACCCGGCACTGCGTGATGGTGCCCGCCGGGCAGCTCGTCGCCGACTCGTCGTATCGTTGGCGGGTCCGAGCTGAGGACCCGTACATGGAGGATGGCGAACTGCACTATGACATCGGCGAGTGGGCCCCGTGGCAGGAGTTCACCGTCGACCTGACCGCCCCTGCGCAGCCGCCGCTGGTGTCCTCCACCGACTATCCAAAGGACGTGCCGAGCGGGCACGTCTATCTGCCGGGCGCGTTCACCTTCACACCCAACGGCGCCGATGACATCGTGGCTTACGTATACGGCCTTGACGGAGAGTACAAGCACACGCCGGCGGCCGCGGACGGCTCTGTCACCGTCACGGTGAAACCGACTCGCGACTTCGACAACTGCCTCAAGGTGCGAGGTATCGACCGGGCGGGCAACTTCAGCCCCGATGCCGAATACTGCTTCGAGGTCAACTGGCTGGAGCACCCGCCCACTGTCTCCTCCAGCACATATCCCGAATTCGGTGGCGAGGGCGAGCCGGGTGGCGGCGTCGGGATTCCGGGCGAGTTCGTGTTCGACTCCGGAGATCTGAGGGACATCGTCATGGTCTTCCGTTACTCCTACAACGATGCTCCGACGGAGGAGGCTCCAGTCGAAAACGGGCTGGCAAAGGCGACGATCACTCCCACGACCGACTGGAACACCGTCTACGTCGATGCCCTGGATCGCGACGGCACAGTGGTCTGGACTACCAGCTACTCGTTCGAGGTGAAGACGGGCTGACTCCGTGCGACCCGCGTCCCCGGGACGCGGGTCGCACGGAAAGTCGGCGGATCAGCTCTGGATCCGTGGCGTCCGCCAGCCGACCGTCGCGCCGGGGTCGCCGCAGGCGTCACGGAACTCATCGGCGTGGCGGCCTCCGCCGCGGAGTTCGCCGAGGGCGCCGCGCTGAGTCGACAGCAGGCGCTGACAGCCCTCTCCTGGCTGTCAGCCGGCTGTCTTTCACGGGATTGTCGGCGCCAACGGTGAGTCAGATCGGGCGTCCCCAGAGAAGGAATGCACGGCTCCTCGGGTGGACGGCCGTGACCTTCCTTTGAGGGCCGTGGGGTGCGGTTGGTATCGTCTTCCAAGATCAGAAAGGTGGACGATGGGGTTTGGCGGGTCGATCGTGCCCAATGGATTGGAACAGGTCATCGGTCCGGAGGAGCTCTTCTTCTCCACGACGGATCGGCACGGGTTGATCCGCAGCGGGAACTCCGTCTTCGTCCGGACCTCCAGGTTCTCCCTGGACGAGCTCACCGGGGCATCGCACAACATCGTGCGCCACCCCGACATGCCTGCCGGGGTCTTCCGGTTGCTGTGGGACCGCCTGCTCTCCGGGCGTCCGGCGGGAGCCTACGTGCGGAACCTGGCCAAGGACGGCAGCCACTACTGGGTTTTCGCCACCATGACGCCCTCGGCGGAGGGTTTCCTGTCGGTTCGGATGGCGCCGCGGTCCGAGCTGTTCGAGGAGGTCAAGCGCATATACAAGTATGTCGCCGACGTCGAGACCGAGGCGGCCGAGCGCGGTCGGATGAACCGGCGTGACGTGGCGCTGTTCGGTAGGGAACAGATCGAACAGCTGCTGGGAGAGCGCGGATTCGGCTCGCATGACGACTTCCTCACCGAGGCGCTGACCGCCGAGGTCGCGGCACGCGGCCGGTTGGCTTCCGCGACCTGTGCCCGGTCCTGGGCGCGGGGACCGATCGCGGAGGTGCTGGCCGGGGTCGGAGCGCTGGAAACGCTGCTGACCGGCCTGGTGGAGCGGCTGGAGAGCTATCGGGTGTTCAGCGACCGGCTCATGCGGTCGTCCACCCAGGTGCTCGACGTCGCCCGCCGGCTCGACGAGGTGGTCGCCGGAGCCCAGGTCGCCTCCGAGACGGTCGCCGACACCGTACCGGTGCTGAGCAACGTCGCCCAGGTGATGGCCACGCCGACGCGCACCGCGATGGGCACGCTGGAGCGGCTGGTGCCCAGGCTCGCCGCGCTGCGCTCGTACGTCACGGACCTGCGCTTCCGGATCGTGCTGGCGAGCCTGCACAACGACATGGTCGCCGCGTTCGCCGCCGAGGTCGCGGACGGTCTCGCGCCGCGCACCTCGCTGAGCGAGGTGCCCCAGCTCTGCGATGCCGTGCAGGAGAGCGTGCTGGAGATGTCGGCCAGGGCACAGCAGGTGAACCAGACACTGCGCGAGGTCGTCTCCGAGATCGCCGAGGCGGGCGAGCGGCTCACGGAGTTCCGCTGGTTCCTCGGGAAGTGGCGGATGCTCGTCCTGCGTCACCGGGTCGAGGGCGCACTCGGTGATCTGGTGCGGCCGATCGACGACGAGTTCGCCGCGATCTGGGACGGCCTGGACATGCTGCACGCGCTGGGCAGGGAGTTCGAGGCCTCGGCCGTGCCGTTTGATGTCCGGGAGCTGGAGGCGCAGGTGGACCGGGTCAGGGCCGCGGCCACCGAGTACCGCGACGCGTTCTGAGCCGGGTCCGGCCGCGAGGTTCGCGCTGATCCTCATGAAGTAGGGCGCATAGGCCACAATCGGTCTCGTGCAGTTCGGGATCCTGGGGCCGTTGGAGGTGCGGACGGAGGAGGGGGAACCCGTCTCCGTCGGCGGCCCCCGGTCGCGTGCCCTGCTGGTGCTGCTCCTGCTTGACGCGGGCCGGCTGGTCAGCGTGGACCGGTTGATAGACGGGCAGTACGGTGACGATCCTCCGGCCGGTGCGGCCAACGCGATCCAGGCCCAGGTGTCCCGGCTCCGCCGCGGCCTGCCGCCCGGCCTGATCACGTTTCACCGGGCCGGATACCGGCTCGCGGTCGACCCCGATGACGTCGACGCGCACCGGTTCGAGCGGCTCGCGCGCGAGGGGCACCGGCTGCTGACCGCAGGCCGGTATGAGCATGCCGCGAGGGTGCTCAGCGAAGGACTGGCGCTGTGGCGAGGGCCCGCGCCGACCGGCATGCCGCAGGCGGCCCGGCTGGAAGAGCTACGGCTGGCGGCGCGGGAGGACCTGGTCGAGGCCGAACTCGCGCTCCCGGAGGGCACCTCGATAGCCGAGTTGCGGCAGTTGGCGGCCGAGAACCCGTTGCGCGAGCGGCTGTGGGGCCAGCTCATGCGGGCGCTGCACGCCTCCGGGCAGCAGGCCGCGGCGCTGGCCGTCTTCGACGAGGTCAGGCGGCTGCTGGCGGACGAGCTCGGTGCCGACCCGTCGCCAGAACTGGCGGCGCTTCACCTGGCGATCCTGCGTGGCGCGGAGAGGGCCGGGACGGTACGGCATCGGCTGCCCGCGCAGCTCACCGGCTTCGTGGGCCGCGAGGCCGAGCTGGACCGGATCGACTCGCTGCGGGACTCCCGTCTGATCACCCTGACCGGTACGGGCGGCACCGGCAAGACGAGGCTGGCCATCGAGGCGGCCCGCCGCCGGACGCGGGACGTGTGCTTCGTCGATCTGTCCCCGCTCGACGACGGAGGTCAGATCCCCCTGGCGGTGCTCGGCGCGCTCGGTCTGCGCGAGGCGAGGCTGCGGTCACCGGTGCCGGGCCGGCTCGACCCCACGGGCCGGCTCGTGGCGGCCCTGGCAGACCAGGAGCTCCTGCTCGTCCTGGACAACTGCGAGCACGTGATCGCTCCGGCCGCGGCGCTCGTCCGGCGGCTGCTCGACGCCTGCCCGGAACTGGCCGTGCTGGCCACCAGCCGCGAGCCGCTCGGGCTCACCGGCGAGATGCTCGTCCCGCTCTCGCCGCTGGCCGTACCGCCCCCCGGCACGGATCTTGACGACGCACTCGGCTATCCCTCGGTGCGGCTGTTCATGGAGCGAGCCGCCGCCGTACGTCCCGGCTCCGTCATGAGAGCCGAGGTCGCCGAGATCTGCGGCATGCTGGACGGGCTGCCGCTGGCCATCGAGCTGGCGGCGGCGAGGCTGAGGTCGTTCACCGTCGAGGAGATCGTCGCGCGCCTGAGGGAGTACGGCCGGTTCACGCTGCTGTCCCGTGGTGATCGCACCGCGGCGGCACGGCATCGGACGCTGTACGCGGTGGTGGACTGGAGCTGGAGCCTGCTCAGCCCCGAGGAGCAGGCGCTGGCCGCGCGGTTCTCGGTGTTCTCGGGCAGCTCGTCCCTGGAGGCCGTCGAACGGATCTGCGGATCCGGCGAGGTGCTGGCCGGCCTGGTGGACAAGTCACTCATCGAGGCAGGCGACGGCCGCTACCGGATGCTCGACACGATCCGCCTGTTCTGTGCGGAGCGGCTGGCCGAGGCGGGGGAGCGGGAGCGGGTGCGTGCCGGGTACGCCGCCTACTTCCTGGAGCTGGCACAGCGCGCCGACCCGTGGTTGCGCCGGGCCGAGCAGCTCGAATGGCTGGCCCTGCTCTCCGCCGAGCAGAGCAACCTGCGGGCCGCGCTGGGCCATGCCGTACCGGATGACCCTGAGACGGCGCTGCGGCTGATCGCGGCCCTGGCGGCGTACCAGTGGCTGAGCGGGCGGCGGGAACAGGCGGTCTCGTCGGCGCGCCGGCTGCTCGAACGGTTCGGCACCGAGCCGCCCGAAGGGCTGGAGGAGGAGTACGTCCTGTGCGTGTTGCAGGCCGTACCGCATGTCCTGCCGATGCAGTGGGCGCGGGCCGAGGAGATCATGCGGTCGCTGGACCGGGAGCTGCGCTACCCCTTCACGTCCGTTCTGTGGGGCATGGTCGCGGGGCCACCGGCTCCCGGGGCCGGCCTGATGCGGGAGCGGCTGCTCGGCTCCGACCCGTGGAGCCGGGCCGTGGTCATGCTCGGGGTGTCCCTGATGCACCTGCTTGACGGCCACGTGGCCGATGCCGAGGGAGAGCTGGAGTCGACACTGGCGAGCTTCCGCTCCGTGGGCGAGCGCTGGGGGATGGCGCAGGGGCTCGAATGGCTGGGAGTGATCGCCGGCTGGCGGGGGGACTGGGCGCGGGCCAGGCGGCTGTGGGGGGAGGCCCTGGATCTGCACGAACAGCTCGGCGCTCTGGACGAGATGGTGGACGTGCTCTGCCGGAGGGCCGACGGGCTGCTGCGCGAGGGCGATGTTCCCGCGGCCCGCGCCGACCTGCGGCGCGCCACCGAGCTGGCGCGCGGGACGAGCGCGTCGCACCGGTCGCCGATCGAGCTGGGCTGGGGTGAACTCGCCCGGCTGTGCCGCGATCACGCACGGGCGCGCGAACACTACGCGGCGGCGCTGGACGCCGCCGGCCCAGGCGGTTACGTCACCGAGAGCATCGCGTCGCTCGTGCTCACCGCGCTGGGACGGCTGGCCGAGGCAGAGGGCGACCACGCGGAGGCCGGGCGCCGTCACGGCGAGGCGCTCGCGCTGGTGCGCACGTCACCGGCGGTGACGATGGATCTCGCCCAGGTCACCGAGGGGTACGCGGGGCTTGCCCTGCTCGAAGGCGCGGCGGAGCGAGCCGCGTTCCTGCTCGGTGTGGGGGTGGCGTTGCGCGGTGCGGCCGTCACCGGCGACCCTGACGTCGCGAGGGTCGCCGCGGGCGCCACGGAGCTCATCGGCGCGGAGGCCTTCGCCGCGGAGTTCGCCAGGGGCGCCGCGCTGAGCCGGGACGATGCGCTGACAGCCATCTCCTGACTGTCAGCCGGTTGTCACCGGCCTGTCAGCGCTCCCGGTGAGGCTCGGGGACATGAGGAACAGCAACGTCCTGATCTCCGGCGCCAGTATCGGCGGCCCCGCTCTCGCCTACTGGCTCAACCGCTACGGCCACACCGTGACCGTGGTCGAGAAGGCCCCCGCCCTGCGCCTCGGAGGCCAGGCGGTCGACTTCAAAGGCGAGACCCACCTGTCGGTGCTGGAGCGGATGGGCATCCTGGAGGACGTACGGCGGTTGCAGACCGGCGGGACCGACCAGGAGATCGTCGACGCGAACGGCCGCAGGCTGGCGGTGATGCCCGGCGAGTTCACCGGTGGCGATCTGGAGATCCCGCGCGGGGAGTTGTCCCGGCTGCTGTACGACAGGACGCTCACCGCCGGGTGCCGGTACGTCTTCGGCGACTCCATCACCTCGCTCACCGAGACCGAGGGCGGCGTCCATGTCACGTTCGAGCACGGCGCTCCGCAGGTCTTCGACCTGGTGGTGGGCGCGGACGGCATCCACTCCAACGTTCGCCGGCTGGCCTTCGGCCCCGAGGCCGACCATGTCCGCTTCCTCGGCCACTACTACGCCCTGGCCGACCTTCCGCAGCGCTTCGGGAAGATCGCGAAAATGTACAACGAGCCCGGCAGGCTGGTCGCCATCGGGGGGCCCGGAGCCGATGCCTTCTTCGCCTTCGCCTCGCCGCCGCTCGACTACGACCGCTACGACGTGGAGGCGATGAAGCGGATCGTGATCGACGCCTATGCCGGGATGGGCTGGCAGACCCCCGCGGTCCTCGACGCGGTACGGCAGGCGGACGACTTCTACCTCGACTCGATCAGCCAGGTCCGGATGGAACGCTATGCCAGGGGCCGCGTCGTGCTGCTCGGCGACGCCGCCTACGGCAACACGCTGGGCGGTTTCGGCACCGGCCTGGCCATGGTCGGCGCGTACGTCCTGGCCGGAGAGCTCGCGGCGGCGGACGGGGACCATCAGGTCGCCTTCCGGCGCTATGAGGAGGGGGTCCGCGGCTACGCCAGGATCGCCAGGAACGGCAACGCCGGTCCCTTCCTCGCCCCCGGCACCCCGGGCCGGATCCGGATGCGCAACTGGATTTTCCGCTACGGATTCCTGCTGAAGCTGATGCTGAGGCTGACCGACAGGTTCGCGACCAACATAACCCTCAAGGACTACCCGTCGATGGTGCGCCGCTGACCCGGCGCGGGTCAGGACCCGCCGGTCATCGGCGGGCTCCTTCAGGTGGAGGGTGTCGGGGAGCCCTCGCGGTCGAGTGGCGCGTACATCGCGCTCCGCCTGTCGAAGAGTCCCACCGTGACGAAGTAGACGTTGGCGATCACCATGAGCGTGATCGACGTGCCGGCGTACAGAGCGGTGCCGAGCGCGGGGACGGCGTCGACCGGCAGCGTGTAGGCCATGACCACGCGCGCCGCGGAGTCGAGGAGGGTGCCGGCGCCCCACAGGACGGTCGTGACCCGCCAGGCCCTGCGGAAGCGGGGGATCCGCTCCCACAGCACGTCCCACGTCTCGCCGGTGCCGCGGACCGGGAACCTGTGCTCCAGCAGCGGCCGGCTGAACAGGAAGGTGAGCGGCATCCCGACCCGCAGGCTGGCCAGGAACCAGAGCCCGACGGCGGCCGTCAGCCACCCTTCCCTGGCGAGCAGGAACCGCTCGCTGCCGCTGATCAGCGACGCCCCCACGCCCAGCACCATCATGGCCGTCATGAAAACGGAGAGCCCGTCGACCCTGCGCTCCCTGACCAGCGTGTAGGTGCCCATGGCCGCGGGCACCACGCTCGTGACGAGCAGGGACAGGTAGACGCTCATCCCGGCCGAGCGCAGCACGTAGTACAGGGCGGCCGGTACGAGCAGGTCGACCAGCAGGCGCAGCAGCGTGCGCCGCCTGCTCGGGGCGCTCACGACCCGCTCCTGGTCGCCAGGTCGAACAGCGTCACCAGTTCCTCGGCGCAGGCGGTGAGGTCGAGATCGGGTCTGGCCTCCAGCAGGAACGGCAGGCCGTCCAGGGCGCGCTGCACGGTCGCCGCCATGACGAAGGTGTCGAAGTCGCGGAACTCGCCGCCGCGCTGCCCGTCGCGCAGGATGCGCTGGAGGTGGCCGAGGACCTCGTTCTCGTCGCCCTCGTCGTAGGAGCGGCTCGCTCCGCCCTCGTCGCGGAAGTTGAGGAAGATCTCCATCATCGCCCGCATCCGTGGGCGGTTGTCCGCGATATACGCGACCAGCGCGGTGATGTAGGTGCGCAGCGCGTCACGGGCACAGGTCACGCCGGCCATCCGCCCGGCCATGAACCGCCCGATGTGATCGTAGAACTCGGCGACGGCCGCGCTCATCAGCTCGTCCTTGCCGGCGAAGTGGTACGAGATCAGGCGGGTGCTGCTCAGCCCCGCCCGTTCGGCGATCCGGGCGAAGGACGCCTGGCCGTAGCCGAGCTCGGCGATCGTCTCGATGGTCGCCGCGATGATCTGGGCGCGCCTGGCCGCGCCGGTGAAGGAGCGCTCGGCGGATGTTTCCCTGCCCTGACTTACTTGCATGAGTAAAAAATACGTCATATGAGTAATGCAGGCAAGCGTGCCGGGCCCGGTAAGGCCGGCTGTCCCGTCCGATTCGCGTGCCGCTCGCCGGCCGGTGAGCGGCACGCGGTCCGTGCGCGCCCGCGTCGTGTCCGGGCCCTCGGGCGACGGGATCGAAAGGTGTCGCGAGTGCGGGCGGGATGGTTGGATCGGGAGGCATGGCGGTTGGTGATCCTCATCGGGTGGTCGAGGCGGTCTGGCGGATCGAGTCCGCGCGGGTGATCGCGGGGCTTGCCCGGATGGTGCGCGATGTCGGCCTGGCCGAGGAGCTCGCGCAGGACGCCCTGGTCCTGGCGCTTGAGCAGTGGCCGAAATCCGGCGTACCGGATAATCCAGGGGCCTGGCTCATGCTGACCGCCAAGCACCGGGCGATCGACCTGCTCCGCCGCAGGACCCGCTACGAGCACAAGCTCGAAGAGGTCGGCCGGGACATGGAGATCCGTCAGGAGGAGGCCGAGGCCGAGCTGGACGACGCCCTCGACGACCACATCGGTGACGACGTGCTGCGCCTGCTCTTCACCGCCTGCCATCCGGTGCTGTCCACCGAGGGGCGCCTGGCGCTCACCCTGCGCCTGCTCGGCGGCCTGACCACCGAGGAGATCGCGCGTGCCTTCCTGGTGCCGGAACCGACGGTCGGGCAGCGGATCTTCCGGGCCAAGCGCACCCTCGCCGAGAAGCGGGTGCGCATCGAGCTGCCCGCCCCGGCCGAGCTGGGCGAGCGTCTCGCATCGGTGCTGGAGGTCGTCTATCTCATCTTCAACGAGGGCTACTCGGCGACCGCCGGTGACGACTGGATGCGCCCCTCGCTCTGCGAGGAGGCGCTGCGCCTGGGCCGGATCCTGGCGGGTCTGATGCCGCGGGAGGCCGAGGTGCACGGCCTCGTCGCCCTGATGGAGATCCAGGCGTCGCGCCTCCGGGCCAGGACGGGGCCGGACGGTGAGCCGGTCCTGATTCCCGACCAGGACCGGGGGCTGTGGGACCGGCTACTGATCCGCCGGGGGCTGGAGGCGCTCGAACGTGCCGAGGCGCTCGGCACGCTCGGTCCCTACGGCCTGCAGGCCGCGATCGCGGCCTGCCACGCCCGCGCGCGGTCCACCGACGACACCGACTGGGAACGGATGGCCGCCCTCTACCGGGTGCTCGCCCACCTCGCCCCCTCACCCGTGGTGGAGTTGAACCGCGCGGTCGCGGTGAGCAGGGCGTACGGCCCGGCGCGGGGCCTGGAGATCGTGGACGGGCTGGCGGCGGAGCGTGCGCTGAGGGGCTATCCGCAACTGCCCGCCGTACGGGGTGATCTGCTCGTGAGACTGGGCCGTCTCGACGAGGCGCGCGAGGAGTTCGAACGGGCCGCCGAACTCACCCGCAACGAGCGCGAGCGGACCCTCTTCCTCACCCGGGCGGCCGCCACCCACGGGTGAACGAAAGCGGCACCCCCGTCGGACGATGTCAGGGGCGGTCCGTGACCTCGAACCCGCTCCAGCCAGGTGGCGAAGGTAGTCGCCGGGCCCTGCTCCGGCCTGACCTCCTCGGCACCGCCGCCCACGCCGAGGCCGTGGGCCTCCCTGCGACAGCGGAGACCCACGGCGTGGGGTGAAACGCCTGATCAGCGAGGAGAGCGCGTTGACCACCGCTGATCAGGCGGGCTCAGAGTGCCTCAGGGGTAGGAGACGAGCTTGGACGGGATCGTGGCCGTGCCGAAGGCGGGGCCGCCGGTGCCGTTGATCACGTGGTTGATCCGCCCGTTGCCGCCGAGGGAGACGGTGAGCAGGCTGTGGAACTTGACGCCGGGCTTCACCGGGGTCTCGAACGCGTTCTCCACCTCGATCGTCGGGTCGACGTTGAAGTAGACGTAGCTGCCGAGGCCCCAGCCCTCATGGGTGTTGACCGCGGGGCCGACCTTGTAGGCGGCCCAGCCCTTGGTGCTGCCGTTCATGTAGGCCGCCTGGTTCGGCGGGTCGTACGCCTTCTCGTTCTGGAAGAAGATCGTCCGGCCGCGCTCGCCGTACCACTCGACGTCGTACTTGCGGTAGTGCTCGACGAACAGGCCGGTCGCCAGGACGTCGTCGCCGTTGACGATCAGGCCGGTCTCGGCGGTGTTGACGTTCCAGCCGATGCCGTCGCCGTGGTCACCGCGCCACAGCCAGGTGTGGTCGATGATCACATCGTCGCTGTTGACGACCACGCTGGTGGTGGCGTTGCCGGCGAAGGCGCCGCCGATCCGGACGAACACGTCCTGCAGCGTGGTCGGGTTGGCGGCGTGGTCGGCGCTCGACCCCGGCGGGCCGACCTCGATGAGCACGTCGGACTTCTGCGGGCCCGCGTCGACCAGGAAGCCGGCGAGCCGCACACCGTCCACGTCGGCGACCTTGACCGCGCTGACGCCGCCGTCGGGGATGATCGTGGCCAGGCCGAGACCCAGGACCACGGTGTTCGCCCTGGTCACGTTGATCGGCTGGTTGACGTGGTAGATGCCGGGGGTGAGCAGCAGGTGCAGGCCCTGGCTGAGCGCGGCGTTGATGGTCGCTGCCGTGTCACCGGGCTTGGCGACGTAGAACTGGCTGAGCGGGATCGAGCTTCCGGGGGTGGCGCCGTTCGCCCAGCTCACGCCGCGCGCGTCGGTCCGCTTGGCCGGGACGAACACCCGGTACTCGTTGCCGGAGATGTAGAGGTACGGCTTCTCGCGGCTGATCGGGGTGTTGTCCAGCGTGGTGTAGGACTTGTCGGCGAAGGCGGTGGCGGGAGCGCCCTGCACCCCGGAGAACACCATGTTCCACACGCCGTTGAGCCAGCCGCCGACGGAGCTGTCCCGGGTGTACCACTGCTGCTGCGAGTACGGGCCGACGGCGCCGTCGATCTTGCTGTCGGCGATGTAACCGCCGCTGGCCCAGCCGTAGCCGGTGGGGGCCAGGTTGAGCGCGCCCTTGATGTGCATGCGACGGAACGGCGCGGCCTGGGAGACGGCCCACTGGTTGGTACCGCCGGGCGGCTGGACCGACAGGTTCTCCGTTGAGCGCCAGAAGTTCTGGGTCGCGTTGCCGCCGAACCAGCCCGCGTCGACGGTCACGCCGTTGACGGTGACGTCGTCGGGGGACTGCCCCAGACCCATGATCGAGGTGTAGAAGCCGACCTTGGCGTTCACGTTGTAGGTGCCCGGCTTGAACAGGAAGGCGTGGCGCCCGGTGCCGAACTGGGCCGACTCCTGCTGCTGGAAGACGGTGTCGAGCTGGCTCTGGATGGTGGCGCTGGACATGGACGGGTCGAAGACGTGAACGTTCGGTCCCAGATCCCCGCCGCCGGGGAGCACCGGACCGTCAGACGTGGTGTAAACGGCGAACTCCCACAGTGAGTATCCGTAGCCGGTGGCCCGGGTGGTGCCCTGCATCCGGACGTACCGGGCGGAGCCGCTCACCTCGTGCGACTGAACGCCGCCGGTGGCGCCCGTGACGGTCTTCAGGTCGGTCCAGGTGGTGCCGTTGGTCGACCCCTGGAGCTTGAACGCGCTCGCGTACGCGGCCTCCCAGCGCAGGTCGATCTTGCAGATGGTCTGGGGCGAGCCCAGGTCCACCTGGATCCACTGCGGGTCGCTGGCCGCGCTGGACCAGCGGGTTCCGTTGTTGCCGTCGAAGGCGGCGCTCGCGGGGGTTCCGCCGTTCTCGGTGGACGACGCGGTTGAGGGCTTGTTCAACGCGGCGTTGGTGGTCCCGCACTGGCCCACGGGGTTCGAGCCGCCACCGAAGACCTGGAACTCCCACAGCGAGTATCCATAGCCGGTGGCCCTCGTGACGCCCTGCATCCGGACATACCGGCCGCTGCCGGTGACGTCCCAGCTATCGATTCCGCCGTCACCGCCGGTGACGGTCTTCAGGTCCGTCCACGTGGTCCCGTTCTCGGACACCTGGATCTTGTACCCGCTGCCGTACGCGGCCTCCCAGTTCAGCACGACCCTGCTGATGCTGGACGAGGCACCCAGGTCCACCTGGAGCCACTGGGAGTCGCTGGCCGCGCTGGACCAGCGGGTGCTGGTGTCGCCGTCGACCGCGGCGGCCGGCGGGGTTCCGCCGTTCTCGGTCGAGGAGGCCGTCGCGGTCTTGCCCTGCGACAACAACGTGTCGGCGAAGGCCGGGCTCGACGGTACTGCGAGCAGAGCCGCCACGACTGCCGTGGCAGTCCATAAGGCGGCAGGACGGAACAGACCTCTCATGCTTGTCTCCACAGTGGATCCGGGGGGTGGAAGGTCCGACGGCAGATGAGGCGCGACTACGGCACCCGTAAATCAACGCCTTATTTCTACACTTAATTTAACTCGTCGGAAACATGGGGTCAATAGGTCATGTGACGCGGATGGGGTGGATCGGGCTCCGTCCCCGCGCGTGGGAGGCGCCTTGGGTCGCCGGGGTCTGTGCGCCGTCCTCCCGGCTCCCCCGGGCTCCGCCGGATCCCGCCGCCGTGTCCGATCCCCGCGGACCGGTCTACAAGATCACATACTGGGCGCCGGTCGAGGGCGTCCCGCCGAGCACCCCGCGGTGGCGGACTCCGAGGATGCTGGCTCAATTAATGAGATTAAGTGATATAGGCGCGGATTAATTATTTATCCATGGGAATTCTGATATGCGGAATATTTGTGGTGCTATGAAAGCTTTCGCGTTGTCCACCGCGGCTGTCGCGGTCATCGGCTGCCTGGGGGCCATCGACGTCCGGAGCACCTTCTCCGCCTCCGCCGCGAGTTCCGCCACCGGCGTGGACGGGCAGACGGCCGGGACCGCCGCAACACCGTTTAGGTGGACACGCGCACGATCGTCACACCGGCAGGCCCCCTCGCCTGCCGGTGAATCGGAGCGTTCAGACGCGGGGCACGACGTGGCCGAAGCGGAACACCCGGGCCGGGTCGTAGTGGTCCTTGAGGGCGTTGAGCCTGCGCAGTGTCGGCTCCGACCAGGCGCGGGCCAGGTCCTCGGGGGCGAGCATCGGCCCGTGGAAGTTGAGCTGCGTCCCGCCGGTCTGCCAGGGAGCCAGGGCGGCGAGCACGGCACCGCCCACGGCCGGGATGACCGTGTCGAGCAGTTCGGGAACGGGGGCGCCGATCACCAGCACGCCGAAGGCGGCGTCCCGCCCGCCCACGGCGTTCGGCCGGCGCGGCTCGCGGCCCAGCGCCCCGCCCAGCTGGCGCACCTCCACGACGGCCAGCGGCACGTCGGCCGTCGGGCCGGCCGCCGCCAGGAGCGCTTCCACGGTCTCCGCGTCGAGCTCGCGCAGCAGGGCACCGCGATCCCAGCTCGGCATGGGGTGCACCGGGTCCTGGTGCACGGAGTCGATCGCGCTGAACGGCATCTGCGCGATCTCGCCGAAGATCGGTTCGGCGACGGCCCGCATCGGGGCGAGGAGGGCCTCCGCCTTGTGGGCGTCGCCGAGGTGGGCGAAGCGCAGGTGGGTCACGAAGCGGCCACGCAGCTGCGGGGGGAGGTCGGGCACCGGGGGCAGGCGCAGCATCGCCACCGAGGTGGTCGTGGCCTCCGGCAGCGTGCCGGCCCAGGTCCGGTAGGCGTGCAGGACGGCGGGGGTGTCCTCGGCGCTGAAGTAGAGGCCGCCCCCGTACAGGGTCGACACCGGGAACAGGTCGATGACCATGGAGGTGACCACGCCGAAGCTGCCCTTGCCGCCGCGCAGTCCCCAGAACAGGTCGGGTTCGGTGTCCGGGTCCGTCACCCGGACCATGCCGTCCGCGGTCACCACGGTGATCTCCCGTACGTGGTCGGCGGCGAAGCCGAAGGTCCGTGAGATCGGGCCGATGCCGCCGCCCAGCGTGTAGCCCACCGCCCCCACGCCCGAGGACGAACCGCTCAGGGGCGCCAGGCCGTACGGGGTCGTCTGCGCGATGACGTCCGCCCAGCGGCAGCCCGCGCTGATCCGCGCGGTGCGGCTGGACGAGTCGACGGTGACCTCGCGCATCCTGGAGGTGTTGATCAGCATTGCCCCGTCGGAGGCCTGGACGGCGCCGTGCCCGGTGGCCTGCACGGCGACGGGAAGAGAGTGGTGGACCGCGAAGCGGATCGCCGCCATGACGTCCGCGGTGCGGGTGGCGCCCACGACGACGGCCGGGTGGTGCCGGACCGCGGTGTTGAAACCCGCGGTCTCCTCGTCGTAGCCGTCCTGACCAGGAGACAGGACAGGGCCGGCGACCTGGCCTCGCAGGACTTCCAGCTCTCCGCCGAGATGCTCGGCCGTGGAAAAGGCGGTACTCATGAGGGTTCTCCCGATGGTGTGAGACGACTCGCGGCGTGGGGCGAGGTCGCAGGGCCTCGATCGGCCCGGTCCTCCAGTTATCGCAGCCGGCACTTGGAGACGGCTGGGTTGTGGCTGCGGGCCGGCGGCCACGGCGATCGGAGTGGTGGCCAGCCGGTCCCGGCCGAGGGCCTAGAGGTCTCCTAGCCGTTTCCTAGACGGCCGTGGGACGCTGCGCGCATGTCTTCGCCACTGGAGTCTCAGCCCTCCAGCACCCTGCTGTTGCGGGAGATCCTGGCATACGCGGGTGCGACGGGTCCCGATCTGCTCGACGAGGCCCTGGCGGAGGCCCTGTCCGAGGTGTCGGTCGCTCGCTGCCGGGCGTACGTGCTGGTCGATCTGGCACGGCCGGTGAACGATCCGCCGGTGGCCGGTGCCCTCGTCGAGGTGGGGCAGCCCGCCCGTGACGCCCGCCTGCGAGCCCTGGTCGTCGCGCTGCCACACCGGGGACGGGGGCTCGGCCGGAGGCTGCTGGGCGACCTGCTGACGGAGATGCGCGCGGACGGCGTCCAACAGGTGCGCTACCGTGTGGCGGCGGCGGATCCGGGAACGTTCTCACTCCTTGGCTCCTCCGGTTTCGTCGCCGCGGACAGAACCCCCATTGCGGCCTGCCGGTACGATGGACCCGCGATCGAGGCACTGGCGGTCGCGTGGCTCGTGCGGGAGTTGTGATGCTCGCGAACGGTGGCGAAGCACCGGATACCGTCCAGGCTGCGGCGTGCCTGGATTTCCGCATTCTCGGACCGGTGGAGGTGGCCGACGGCACCGGTGCGCTCCTCGACCTCGGATCCCGCAAGCAGCGGGCCGTGCTGACGCTCCTGGTGCTCAACGCGCCCCATGTCGCACCCCTCGACCAGATGATCGACCGGCTCTGGGCCGACGAGCCGCCGTCCAGCGCGACAGGAACGCTCCAGGCGTACATCTCCCAGCTCCGTAGGATCCTCGAACCGCTGCGCAGCCCTCGGTCCCCCGCTCGCGTCCTGCGGACCCGGGAGCCTGGGTACCTGCTGGACATCTCGCCCGATCAGGTGGATGCCAACCGCTTCAGCCGGGCCGTCGAGGAGGCGCAGGCCGCCCTGGCCGATGGGCGGGCGTGGGAGGCCGAGCGATCTCTGGACGCGGCACTCGGTGCCTGGCGAGGTGAGCCGCTCGCCGACTTCTCCGACCGCTCCTTCGTGGGGCCCACCGTGGCCCGCCTCACCGAGGCGCGCCTGTCGGCGCTGTCCACGCGGGCCGAGGCGTGGCTGCTGCTCGGCAGGTTCAGCGAGGCCGCGGTCGAGGCCGGGCATCTGCTCGATCTCGATCCCTACCGGGAGGGGTCCTGGGCGCTGCTCATGCGCGCCCTGTACCGCGACCGCAGGCAGGCCGAGGCGCTGGCCGCCTACCAGCGCTGTCGCACCCTCCTCGGTGACGAACTCGGGCTCGATCCCAGCCTTGAACTGCGCCGTCTCGAACAGGCCATCCTCGACCAGGACGAGTCTCTCGAAGGCTCCTGGCCGTCGATCGCGCGCGGGGAGGAGATCTCGCCCGCGCGCGGGGACGGATCGTCCCGCGGAGAAGACGTCGTGGTTCCCCGGGCGGCAAGGGAGTGGCGCGTCCCCGCTCCGCGTGGGCGCAGGCTCGTGGGCAGGGAGCCCCACCTGCACCGGATCCGGGAGCGGGTGCGGGACACGGCCCGTGGTGCGGGAGGTGTGCTGCTGGTCAGCGGCGAGTCCGGTGTCGGCAAGACCCGTCTGGCGGAGGCCGCGGCCGAGATCGCCGGGGAACTGGGCGTCACCCCGGTGTGGAGCCGGTGCGTCGAAGGGCGTGGCGCGCCCGCGTTCTGGCCGTGGATCCAGGTGCTGACCGCCCTCGAAGAAGAGGCGGAGGCCGGCGCCGGAGGGCTTGAGGCTGTGACCCGGGAGGCAGCGGGGGTCGAGAACGTGATCCGCCGGTTGACGGGCGCGGACGGGGCCTCGGTCGCGGACGATCCCGACACCGCGCGCTTCCTGTTGCACGACGCGGTGGCCAGGGCGCTGTCACGACGGGCGGGCGCGGCACCGGTGCTCATCCTCATGGAGGACGTCCACTGGGCGGACGCCGCATCCCTGAAGCTGCTGACCTTCCTCGGCGGCGACCTGCACCGGGTGCCGTTGCTCGTGCTGGCGACCCTGCGCCCCGAGGCCGCCGAGGCGCGGCCGGCGCTGACGGACGCGCTAGGCGATCTGGTCCGACAGCGCGGTACCGAGCGGATGAACGTCACCGCGTTCACGCGGGAGCAGGTCGCCGACTACCTGGACGACGCGGGCCCTGACGATCCGGGCCGGTCCGGCCGTGCGGACATCGGCCCCGACCCGGCCCTGGCCCGCGCGCTGTACGACCGTACCGGTGGCAACCCCTTCTTCCTCGGCGAGGTGCTCCGCCTGCTGGACAGCGTCTCGCCCCTGGACCAGGTCGCCGCCGCGGACGTCACCTCCCTCTCCGTCCCCGAGGGGGTACGCGACGTCATCACCCAGCGGGTCTCGCGGCTGCCCGAGGACTCCCAGACGCTCCTGCGGGCAGCCGCGGTGATCGGCAGGGACGTCGACGCGGACGTGCTGGAAGCCGCCACCGGGATCGGCGGCGCCCGGATGATGATGCTGCTCGAACCCGCGGTGGCGACCGGCCTGCTCACCGAGGTGGCCGGAGGCTGGGACTATCGCTTCTCGCACGCGCTCGTCCGCGAGGCTCTCTACACGGGGCTGAGCCGCCTGCAACGGGCGCAGATCCACGGGCGGGTGGGCGAGGCGGTCGAGAATCTTCACCCGGGAAACCTGGAGCCGCGGTTGCCTGTGCTCGCCCACCACTTCGGTATGGCGGCCAGGATCGGCCACTCGGCCAAGGCGACGTCGTACGCCGTGAGGGCGGCGGTGCAGGCGACGGCCCGCCTCGCCTACGACGAGGCGGTCATGTTCTGGGAGCAGGCGCTCGCGGCGCTCGACCCGCAGTCCGCAGATCCGGCGTTCAGCCGCGGTGCCCTGCTCATCGAGCTGGGACGGGCGCGCAGGGTGGCCGGCGACGTGATCGCGGCGCACACCGCCCTGGACGAGGCCGTGACCCTCGCCACCCGTAAGGGCGACGACGCGGCGGTGATCGAGGCGGCGACGGTCTTCGGCGGGGTGACGCTGTGGAACTGGCGCGCCTACGGCGTGGTGGACACGCGCATGATCGACGTGCTGGAGGACCAGCTGAACCGGCTGCCACCTGGGCGGGAGGCGGTCAGGGCCGAGCTGCTGGGAACCCTCGGGGTGGAGCTCTACTACAGCGAACGGCGGTGGGAGGGAGCGCGTCTCGCGGCCGAGGCGGTCGCGCTCGCCCGGCGGGTCGGTGACCACCGCCTGCTCGCGCGCACGCTCAACAACTTCGTCATCGCCTCATGGACCCCGGAGTACGAGGAGGAGCGCTACCGGGCGACGGAGGAGATCCTGTCCCTCCCCGACCTGCCCCGGGCCGCCGAGATCATCGCCCGCCTGCACCGGATGCCGACCTTCCTGCGCGAGGGAAGGCTGGCCGACTACGACGCCGAGCTGGCCCGCTGCCTGCGCCTGACCGGCGAGGTGCGGATGCCGGAGATCGAGACGCAGGTGACCTACGCCGCGACCGGGCGGGCGATGCTCGACGGCCGCTGGGAGGAGGTGGAGAGGCTTGCCGCGACCGGCGCCGAGAGCTACCGGCGCATCAGCCTCTGGGGCCCGGAGTACATCCATCTCCTCTGCGCCTTCTTCTCGTCCTGGGCACAGGGCCGGCACGGGGTGCTTCTGCCGGAACTGCTTGAGGCCGCCGAGGACGACTCCAACAGCCTGCTGCGCCCCGCCGCCGTACTGGCGGTGATCGAGGCGGGGGACGAGGCGCTCGCCCACCGTCTGATCGACCGGTGGGGCGTCGCCGTCGAGCGTGACTGGGCGTGGCAGTTCGCCACCTGGCAGTGGGGTCTCGTCGCGGCCAGGATCGGCCGTCCCGATCCGTACGGGCTGCTGGAGGAGCTGGAACCCATCGCCGGACAGCTGGTGACGTTGGGAACGGGATGCATCTCCTGGGGGACGGTCCATGATGTGGTCGCCCGGCTGCTCCACAGGACCGGTCGCGCCGAGGACGCCCTGGCGCACGCCGAGCGAGCGCGGGAGACCCACCGCCGCCTCGGGCTGCGGCACCTGGAACACCGCAGCGCCGCGCTGGCCAGGGAGATCCGCGAAAGCTGATCCCTCCGGCCGGAGCCCTCACATCGGCGCCGAGGTGGGCGGGCGGCACCCCATAGTCGCTCTCACAAGATCTTCCGATGGGGTGGGCTCCGTCCCGCCGGTGTCGGATCCGGCGTCGGTGGATTTCGCGGGACGGTCGCCGGGCTACCCTGCACGGCATGATTGAAGTGGAGTTGCGTGGATGGCGACCCGACGACATGTGGGTCGTGCTCGACGCGTTCAGCTCCCCGGACATGGCCGAGCAGGCGGCCCGGCCCATCGACACGGCTCAGGCGGCGCTGGAGTGGATGGGGGTCTGGGGCTTCCGCGATGACGCGCGGGCGTTCGCCGTGGTGTCCAACGGCGAGGTCGTGGGGAACGTCGCCGTGAGCAACATCGACGCGCACGAGACCGGCTGGGTGTCCTACTGGACGATCCCGCGTGCCAGGGGACGGGGCGTGGCCGTGGCCGCCGCCAGGAAGATGGCCGAGTGGGCCTTCAGGGAACGGGGGCTGTTCCGCCTGGAGCTGGGACACCGGGTCAGCAACGCGGCGTCCTGCGCGGTGGCCACCAGGGCGGGATTCCGGTCCGAGGGGGTCGAGCGGGCCAAGCTGAGTTACCAGGGCGTCCGTTATGACGTGGAGCGGCATGCCCGCCTGGCCACCGACTGAGCGGTGATGCTCGGCGCACCGGTGCAACGCGGGCTCAGAGGGCTTTGAGCCCGGCGAGGAGGTCGCGGAGCAGGTTCTCGCGGGGGACCGCGGAGGGAGCCGCGGGGAGCCGTACGGTGATCAGGTCGTGGTCGCGCAGGTCGCCGAGGAGCACCCGGAGCACTCCGACGGCCAGGCCGGTCTCCCCGGCCAGCTCGGCGACGGAGATCGGCGCGCGGCAGGCGTTCAGGATCGACATGTGCTCGGGCGGCAGGTCCCGGCGCGGGGCCCTGACCGCAACCACCACGGCCATCAGGTCGAAATGAGCCCCCGCGGCCCTGGTCCTGCCGCGGGTCATCGTGTATGGGCGGACGATCGGACCGGCCTCCCGGTCGAGCCAGCGCTCGGTCATCAGGGCCCGCCCTCCTGCCCGGTGCGCCGCCGTTCGTCGCGGAACGACGCGAGCACGCCGCTCGGGACGGCTCCCCTGCTCTCCGGGGGGGCCTCCGCGGGGTCGCCGGAGGCGGCCCGTTCGGCGGGTACGGTCTGGCGCACCCGTTTGGGGAGGCCGTTGCCGGAGGGCAGCCTTTCGACCTCGACCGAGTAGGTGAACCGGGGATCGAGCGGTTCGACCACCAGCTCGCCCGGGAGCAGCACGATCGCCGTGGTGCCGCCGAAGGGGGAGGGGCGCAGGGAGACGCGGATGCCGTGCCGGATGGCGAGCTGCGCGACGACGAACAGGCCGAGCCGGTCGCTGTCGGCCAGGTCGAACTCCGGCGGGTCGGCCAGCCGCGCGTTGAGCCGGGCCATCTCCTCGGCGGGGATGCCGAGCCCCCGATCCTCGACCTCGATGGCGTAGCCCCTGGCGACCGTCTCGCCGTGCACGCGTACCGAGGTGTGCGGGGGAGAGAACATGGCGGCGTTCTCGACCAGTTCGGCGACCAGATGGATCACGTCGGTGACGACCGCGCCGATCACGGACGGGCCGTGCGGAACGCTGATCGTCACGCGCGGATAGTCCTCGATCTCCTCGACCGCGGCGCGGACCACGTCGTAGATCGTGACCGGTGTCCGCCAGCCCCGTCCGGGGACCGCGCCGGACAGGATGATCAGGCCCTCGGAGTGGCGGCGCATCCGGGTGGTCAGGTGGTCCAGGCCGAACAGATCCTCAAGGGTCTCCGGGTCGCGGGCCCGCCCTTCCATGGTCTCCAGCATGGCCAGCTGCCGGTGCAGCAGGGACTGGCTGCGCCTGGCCAGGTTCACGAAGACCTTGTTGACGCCCTTGCGCATCTCGGCCTGCCCGACGGCGGCCTCGACGGCGGTCCGTTGCACGGAGGAGAACGCCTCACCGACCCTGGCGACCTCGGTGGTGCTGCCGACGTTGATCTCGGGTGCCTCCGAGCAGACGTCCTCGCCCCGGCGCAGCCGCCGGACCACGTCGGGCAGGCGCCTGTCGGCCAGGTCGAGGGCCGCCTGCTGGAGGTCGACGAGCTCGCCGCCCAGCCGCCGGCCGAACCGCACCGAGACGAAGACGGACAACCCGACCGCGACCAGGCCCAGCCCGCCGGCGAGGCCGATCTGGATCAGGATGCCGGTGGCGAGCGGCGTGGACCGCTCGCTGATGCGTTCGCTGACCTTTCCGGCGCGGCTGTCGAAGTCGTCGGAGAGACGGGTGGCGACCTCGGCCCAGGCGGGGACCGGGACCGCCGACGTGGCGATGGCGTTCTCGATCCCCTCGAACGAGGAGTAGTCGGGGGAGTCGTGCAGGGGGGTGTAGAGGGCCTGGAACTCGGCGTCGAACTGGTCGAAGCCCAGGGAGTAGAGGAGCCTGCGGCCGGTGACCAGCTCGCTGAACCTGGCACGTTCCGAGGGGCTCATGGCCCCCTCGACCACGGCTCCGGAAATCAGGGCGGCCTGCTGGCTGAGGATCTCGCGGCTCCGCCCGACCATGACGACGGCCCGCGCCTGGTCGGTCAACTCGATGTCGGTGGATATCCGCACCTTCTCGTAGACGTCGAAGGCGGCCTCGATGATCCCGGTGTAGGCGTCGAGCGTCTGCAGCCGGGTGTCGGTGCGGGTGTCGACGCCGCTGCGGATCTCGGTGAGCCGGTCCATGGTGCGAAGGAGCCGGTTCAGCCGCTCCCAGGTGCCCGGGACGAGGTCGGAACGGGCCTCGGTGATCAGCCGCTCCAGCTCGGCTCGCGCGGCGTTCGTACGGACGCGCTGGGCGTCCAGTTCCGCACGCGAGACGTCGATGTCTCCCAGGACGGACAGCGACAGCAGCCGTTCGTGCTGGAGCGCGGTGGTCACCTTTCTGGCGGGCAGGACCGCGTACGCGTAGCCGTCGCGGATCTTGAGGAGTTCCTGGCCGCTCTGGACCGTCTGGCTGGCAGCAAACGCCCAAATGGCTACAAGAGATATAATTGGTACCAGAAGTAAGGTAAAAATTTTCACCCTAATTGAGTATTTTCGGCCAGCCATAATACCTCGCACTGCTGAGATGCGTGGTTAACAGTCGCCAAACATAGCAATGCGGGTCACTTGGTGCTAGATGTGCATGTGAGTCACGTTGAGATGATTTATCGTGCTGTATCGGTTTGGAACCTTCCATACCTCAGATACGTCTCTTTAGGTAGGAGGGGGCCTTCAATGCAAACGATTGCGGAGCTGGTCAAAGCCGAGGCTGAGCGGGCGGGACAGTCGGCGCGGGCCCAGGGTGGCACGCTGGCGGTGCAGCTGGTCCGTTTCAGCCCGCGGTTGGTGACGGCCGAGGTCGACGAGGGCGCCGCGTGCGTCGAGTTCCGGATCGTCGACGAGACGCTGGACTGGCGCTGCAGCTGTCCCGAGGGCCGTGGCGGTGCCTTCTGCGCGCACTGCGTGGCGACGGCTCAGTCGGTCAGCACGAGAACGGACAGGAAGGACTCTCCGGGCGTGTCATCGGCGACCGCCTCGGTGAGGACGGTCCGGATGGCGTCGTAGGTCTGGCGGTCCTCGCTCCGAAGCGTCGACGGCTCCGACCAGAGCAGCAGGTGCTCGCCCGGTGGCAGCCACGACAGGTCGGTCAGCACGTCATAAAGCGAGTCGAGGGTGTGCCCGAAACGATCGGGCAGGTCGAGGGCCTCGGCGATCGCGTCCATCGCCTCGGCCGAAGTGGTGATCTTCGCGCCGTTCAGCGGGTGCGGCGTCGCGGTGCCGAGCATGGACTCGACCTCCTCCGCCGACCCCTGGCGGAACGTTCCCCTGGGCAACGCGATCATCCCCGCCCGTCGCAGGGGAGGGGCGTGCGGCGGCCGCCGTCCCGGCTCACCGTCGACCACACGCCCTGAGCTGCTGGTTCGCACTGTTTCTCGGACATCTCACCTCGCCGAACTACCCGCGCGCGCCCGCTGGAAAACGGGGCGGCGGCGTGTCTTCCCGCCGCTCGCTGGAATGACATTGTCTGATTGTCAGACAATGTGCCTACAATCGTCCCATGAAACTCGCCGTGATCGGAGCCGCCGTGCTCTGGGGGACCGCGGGAACCGCGGGCCTGCTCGTCGCCGGGGTCGATCCCGTCTCCATGGCCGCCGCGCGCCTGGTGATCGGTGGCCTGGTCCTCGCCGCCGTCACCGGCCCCGCGCGGCTCCTGCGTCTCCCCCGAGGCCCGCTCCCGGCGCGTGGGCGCCGCCTTCCGGCGCACCTCGGCCCGCTCGCGGCGGCCGCGGTGGCCGTGGCGGCGTACCAGTTGTGCTTCTTCGCCGCGGTCAGCAGGACCGGAGTGGCCGTCGGCACGGTGGTCGCCATCGGCAGCGGTCCGGTCTTCACCGGGCTGCTGTCCTGGCTGCTCGACCGCGTGCGGCCCAGCCGCCGCTGGGCGACGGCGACCGCGGTGGCGATCGCCGGCTGTGCCGTACTCACCGGAGGGGGAGGCGAGGTGCGGGCCGACGGGGTCCTGTTCGCGCTGTTCGGCGGCCTGCTGTACGCCTTCTACGCGGTCACCGCCGCGCGGACGATCAGCGCGGGGGCACCCTCCGACGCGGTGATGGGGCTGATGTTCGGCGGGGCGGCGGTCGTCATGGTGCCCGTCCTGCTGTGGACCGGCACCGGCTGGCTCGCCGAGCCGCGCGGCCTGCTCACCGCCCTCTACCTGGGCTGTGCCACCACCGCGCTGGCCTACCTGCTGTACGGAAGGGGCCTGCGCACCACCCCGGTCGCGACCGCCGCCACCCTCGCGCTGGCCGAGCCCGCGGTGGCGACGCTGCTCGGTGTCGTCGTGCTCGGCGAGCGGCTCGGGCCCGCCTCGGTCACCGGCCTGCTGCTGCTCGGCGCCAGTCTGGTCGCGGTCTCCCTGCCCGAGCGCGTCTCTTCTTCTGGCCGGGACAGAAGGGCAATAGGGTCGTCGGCGTGACCCTCCCGCTCCATCCCGTCTCCGCCGTCGGCGCGCTCGCCGACGCCCTGCGCCGGCGGGTGCTGTCCGGCGAGATCGATCCGGGCACCACGCTGCCGGAACAGGAGCTCTCGGCCCTGTACGGGGTGGCTCGCCCGACGGTCCGCGAGGCGCTCGCCGTGCTCGTGCACGAGGGGCTGCTCAGGCGCGAGCGGCACCGCAGCGCCCAGGTGGCCGAGGTGACCGTGGCCGATCTGGACGACCTGATGTTCGTCCGGCGCCCGCTTGAGGAACTGACGGCCACCGCGCTGGCCGGCCGGCGGGTCGGGGAGGCGGACGCGGCACTGGCGCGGATGGCCGCGCTGCCCGCGGACGCCCCCTGGTCGGACATGGTGGCCGAGCACATGGCGCTGCACCAGGCGCTGGTCGTCGCGGTGGGCAGTCCCCGGCTGGAGCGGCTCTACGGCATGCTGGCCGTGGAGACCAGGCTCGGCCTGGTGAGGCTGCGCGCCGTCTACTCCGACCGGCACGTGCTGGTCGCCGAGCACCGGAACCTGCTCGACGCGATCGGCAGCGGCCCCGCGGAGGCCGCCAGGGAGGCGGTCGCCGCGCATCTCGATCACGGCTGGGGCGATCATTAGGCACTGACTTGCACGGTTCTATTGCACGCGGAGCCCCGGAGTGGTCACAATCGCGCCCATGCACGGCAACTCAGTGCCGGACTCCTACGTGTATGTCACCGAAGAAGGCGTGACCCGTCACTACGAGGACGGCAGCGTTGACGCCCTCGCGTGGGAGGACGTCGTCGAGGTGCGGGTAGTGGGCGATACGGACTCGGACATCCTGTACATCCTTCTTGATCGAGGGGGCCAGGGGTGCGTGGTGCCCAGCTCGGCGACCGACGCGACCTTCCTCGCCCGTCTCCGGTATCTCCCGGATTTCGATCTCGACCGGCTCGGTGCGGCGGTGGAGGCCGCGCGCGACGACTATGTCGTCGTATGGCGCAGTCCAGAACCACCTTCCGCTCTTCCGGATTTTGAATACGACTAATTTCACATTATTGACAATAATAAGCGGTCAAAGGTACACGTTTGAACCGCTCCGTCAAGATGTCGTCTCCGTTGCGCTTCGGCCAATAGTGGACAGTGGCCGGTATTCCCCTGCCCGATGGTGATCACTAGGATTTCCATGGGTATCCACGCTCCTGATGCATTAGGGAATACTGTCAACTATTGAAATGAGATGCGTGGCACCTTATCCGGACGAGTCGGGGCATCTTGGGTGGGGTGGTATGAGAGTGGGAACTGAGGAGCTCGTCATCGGGCTCCTTAAGAGTCCAGCGCGCACTTCTCCGAGTATTTGGACACGCTCTTATGTCCGTATTCTCCTGGTCGGAGATGTCGCGTGTTCGGTAATCTCCTGCGGGGTCGTTCTCGGAATTCGAATCTGGTTCGGTGCTTTCATTCCCGAGACGGAGGCGCTGCTCGGACTGGGGCTCGCCCTGGTGTGGCCACTGGCCCTGGCCGCGGGGGGCGCCTATCGCAAGCGCACCTACGGTGAGGGAACGGATGAGTTCCGGACGGTCTTCAATGGCGCCGCGGGCCTGACGGCCACCGTCGCGATCGGGGCCTACGTCACGCAGACACCCATTGCCCGCAGCTTCGTCATGGCGATGTTCCCGCTGGCCTTCATCCTCAACGCCGTCTTCCGCCACCGGATGCGCAAGCGGCTCCACCGCAGGCGCATCCGCGGTGACCACATGCGCCAGGTGGTCGCCGTCGGCCACCGGGAGTCGGTGCTCGACCTGGTGATACAGCTGCGCGGGCAGCCGCATCACGGCATGCTCGTCGTCGCCGCGTGCCTGCCCGCGGGCCCCGACATGGTCGATGTCGACGGGATCCCGGTCCTCGGGGGCTTCTCCGACGTCGCCGCGGTGGTGGCCAAGGTCAACGCCGACGCCGTCGCCGTGCTGGCCTGCCCGGAGTTGGACGGCGCCGCGCTGCGCAGGCTCGCCTGGGGGCTGGAGGACGCCCGTACCGACCTGTTCGTGGCACCCGCGCTGATGGACGTGGCCGGCCCGCGCATCAGCATCAGCCCGGTCGCGGGCATGCCGCTCCTGCACGTCGAACACCCCGACTTCCGCGGTGCCAGGAGGCTGGCGAAGAGCCTGTTCGACCGGATGGGGGCGGGCCTGGCCCTCCTGGTGCTGGGCGTGCCCATGCTGGTGATCGCCGCGCTGATCCGCGCGACGAGTCCGGGGCCCGCGCTCTTCCGCCAGGTCAGGGTGGGCAAGGGCGGGATGGAGTTCCAGGTGGTGAAGTTCCGCACGATGGTCGTCGACGCGGAACGGCTCAAGATCGACCTGGAACGTGACAATGAGTTCGACGGTGTCCTGTTCAAGATTAGGAACGATCCAAGGATCACCCGGGTGGGCGCCTTCCTGCGCCGATACTCCATCGACGAGCTGCCACAGCTGCTCAACGTGCTGCGCGGTGAGATGTCCCTGGTCGGCCCTCGGCCGCCACTGCCCGACGAGGTCAGGCAGTACGGCGCCGACGTGCGCCGCCGCCTGGTTGTCCACCCCGGCATGACCGGTCTGTGGCAGGTCAGCGGACGCTCGGACCTGACCTGGGAGGAGTCGGTCCGGCTGGACCTCCGCTACGTGGAGAACTGGTCGCTCTTCCTGGACCTGCAGATCCTCTGGAAGACCTGGAGCGCCGTGATCGGCGGAGAAGGGGCCTACTAGTGAAAGCACTCGTGCTCGCCGGAGGGGCGGGCACCCGGTTGCGGCCGATCACCCACACCTCGGCCAAACAGCTCGTACCGGTGGCCAACAAGCCCGTGCTCTTCTACGGTCTTGAGGCCATCGCTGCCGCGGGCATCCGTGAGATCGGGATCGTGGTGGGCGACACGCACGCCGAGATCGAGGCGGCCGTCGGCGACGGCCGCGCGCTCGGCCTGGAGGTGACCTACATCCGCCAGCGGGCGCCGCTGGGCCTGGCCCACGCGGTGCTCGTCGCCCGCGACTACCTCGGTGCCGACGACTTCGTCATGTATCTCGGCGACAACTTCATCGTCGGCGGCATCAACGGGGTCGTCGAGAGTTTCGCCCGCGAGCGGCCCGCCGCCCACATCATGCTCACCAGGGTCGGCGATCCCCGGCAGTTCGGGGTCGCCGAGCTGGACGAGGCGGGCCGGGTGATCGGGCTTGAGGAGAAGCCACCGGTCCCCAAGAGCGATCTCGCGCTGGTCGGCGTCTACCTGTTCAGCGCCGCGATCCACGAGGCGGTGGCCGAGCTCAAGCCCTCCTGGCGGGGCGAGCTGGAGATCACCGACGCCATCCACTGGCTGATCGCCGACGGGCGGCCGGTCGCCTCCACGGTCATCTCCGGCTACTGGAAGGACACCGGGAACGTCACGGACATGCTGGAGGTCAACCGGCTGGTGCTGGAGTCCCTGGAGCCCCGGGTGGACGGCCTGGTCGACGGCGCCAGCCAGCTGATCGGCCGGGTGGTCGTCGAGGCCGGCGCCGAGATCGAGAGGTCCCGCATCGTCGGGCCGGCGATCATCGGCTCCGGAGCCCGGGTCCGCGACAGCTACATCGGCCCCTTCACCTCGATCGCGACGGGCTGCGCGATCAGCGGCAGCGAGATCGAGTACTCGATCGTCCTGCCCAGGTCCTCGATCGCCGGAGTCTCGCGGATCGAGGCGTCCCTCATCGGCCACGACGTCGAGGTCACCCCCGCCCCCAACACCCCCAGAGCCCACCGCCTCGTGCTGGGCGATCACAGCAAGGTGCAGATCAGCTCATGACAACCTGCAGGCTGTGCGGCTCGACGAGCCTCGCCAGCGTCGTCGACCTCGGGGCGACACCGCCCTGCGAACGATTCCTCACCGAACGGCAGCTGGCGGAGCCGGAGGTCACCTACCCGCTGCACCTGCGGGTCTGCACCGGCTGCTGGCTGGCGCAGATCCCGCCGATGATCACGCCCGAGGAGACCTTCACCGAGTACGCCTACTTCTCCTCGTACTCGACGTCGTGGGTGGAGCACGCGCGGGAGTTCGTGACCGGGGCGGTCGACCGGCTCGGGCTGGGCGGTGACTCGTTCGTGGTCGAGGTGGCCAGCAACGACGGGTACCTGCTGCGGCACGTCGTCGAGCGGGGCATCCGCTGCCTGGGCGTCGAGCCTTCCGAGAACGTCGGCCAGGCGGCCAGGGACGCCGGGGTACCGACCCACACGGCCTTTCTCGACGAGCGGACCGGCGCCTCGGTGCGCGCGGAGCACGGGCCGGCCGACCTGGTGGTGGCCAACAACGTCTACGCCCACATCCCGGACGTCATCGGGTTCACCCGGGGGCTGCGCGCCCTGGTGGCCGACGACGGCTGGGTCTCCATCGAGGTCCAGCACCTGCTCACCCTGATGGAGCACAACCAGTACGACACGATCTATCACGAGCACTTCCAGTACTACACGGTCGCCTCCGCGCGGAGTGCCCTGGCGAGCGGCGGCCTCCGTCTCGTGGACGTCGAGTCGCTACCCACGCACGGCGGCTCGATCCGCCTGTGGGCCCGGCCGGCGGAGATCGCGGGCGAGCCGGGCGAGCGGGTGGCCGCGCTGCTCGCCACGGAGAAGGCCGCGGGCCTGCACGAGCTGTCGGGGTACACCGAGTTCGGCGCGCGGGTGGCGCGGGTGCGAAGGGACCTGCTGACCTTCCTCCTCGACGCCGCCCGCCAGGGCCGGACCGTCGCCGGCTACGGGGCGCCCGGCAAGGGCAACACCCTGCTCAACCACTGCGGGATCCGGCCCGACCTGCTCCCCTTCACCGTCGACCGCAATCCGTACAAGCACGGCAGGTTCACCCCCGGCACCCGCGTACCGGTCCTGCCGCCCGAGCGGCTCGCCGAGGAGCGGCCCGACTACGTGCTGGTCCTGCCGTGGAACCTCCGCGAGGAACTCGTCGAGCAGCTGTCCTTCGTACACGCCTGGGGAGGCCGGCTGGTCTTCCCCATCCCCAACCTGGAGATCGTCGAGGTGAACCCGTGAAGGTCGTCCTCTTCTGCGGCGGATACGGCACCAGGATGCGCACCGGCACCCCCGGTGACGCGCCCAAGCCCATGCAGCTCGTGGGGCCTCGGCCGCTCATCTGGCATGTGATGCGCTACTACGCGCACTTCGGGCACACCGAGTTCATCCTCTGCCTCGGCTACGGCGCGCACCACATCAAGGACTTCTTCCTGAACTACCAGGAGACGACCTCCAACGACTTCGTGCTGCGCGGCGGCAGGGTCGAACTGCTGTCCACCGACATCTCCGACTGGTCGATCTCGTTCGTGCAGACCGGGATCGCCTCCCCGATCGGCGAGCGGCTGCGCCGGGTCCGCGACCATCTGGACGGCGAGGAGATGTTCCTGGCCAACTACGCGGACGTGCTCACCGACGCGCCGCTGCCGGAGATCGTCGACCGCTTCACCCTCTCGGGTGCGGGCGCGTCGATGATGGTGGTGCCGCCCTCGGACACCTTCCACTGCATCGAGCTGGGCGAGCGCGGCACGGTCGGCGGGATCACCCCGGTCAGTGAGATGCCGCTCTGGGTCAACGGCGGATACTTCGTGCTCCGCCAGGAGATCTTCGACCACATCCCGGCAGGCGGTGACCTGGTCGCGGACGGCTGCGCCGAGCTGGCCAAGCGCGGCAGGCTGCTGGCCTACCCGCACCGCGGCTACTGGCGGCCGACGGACACGGTCAAGGAGCGGGTCGCCCTCGACGAGGCGTACTCGCGCGGCGACCGCCCCTGGGCGCTCTGGGAGCGCGAGCACCTGGCGGTGCCGGCCACGTGATCCGCTTCAGACCGGCCCAGGCGGGCCGGATCGCGCTGCTCGCCGCGCACTGCGACGACCTCGCCATCGGGGCGGGCGGCAGCCTGCTGACCCTCTGCGCCGCGCGCCCCGGCATCCGGGTGGACGCCCTGGTGCTCTCCGGCGGCGGGACCGAGCGCCAGGACGAGGAGCACGCGGCGCTGACCGCCTTCTGCCCAGGCGCGGACCTGCGGCTCACCGTGCTCAAGCTGCCCGACGGGCGGCTGCCCGCGCGCTGGGAGGAGGCCAAGGAGGCGGTGGAGGAGCTGCGCGCGCGCACCGACCCCGGCCTGCTGTTCGCGCCGCACCCCGCCGACGCCCACCAGGACCACCGGATGCTGGCCGAGCTGGTGCCCACGGCCTTCCGCGACCACCAGGTGCTCGGCTACGAGATCGCCAAATGGGACGGCGACCTCGGGCGCCCCTCGGTCTACCAGCCGCTCGCGCCCGAGGTGGCCGAGGCGAAGGTGAGCCTGCTCCAGCGCCACTACCCCTCGCAGCGCCACCGCCCCTGGTACGACCGCGAGGCGTTCCTCGGGCTGGCCCGCGTCCGCGGGATCGAATGCCACGCCCGCTACGCCGAGGCGTTCCACGTCAACAAGCTGACCCTTGACCTGTCTGGAGGTTGAACCGGATGCGCGTGCTGCTGACCGGGCACCAGGGCTACCTGGGGAGTGTGATGGCCCCGGTGCTCGTCGCCGCGGGCCACGAGGTGACCGGGCTCGACTCCGGGCTCTTCGCCGGATGCCTGCTGGGTCCCGCGCCCGGCGACCCGTCAGGACACGCGGTCGACCTGCGGGACGTCACCCCCGAGCTCCTGGCGGGGGTGGACGCGGTGGTGCACCTCGCCGCGCTCTCCAACGACCCGCTGGGCGCGCTGGCGCCCGAGCTGACCTACGACATCAACCACCGCGCCGCGGTGCGCCTGGCGAGGCTGGCCCGGGACGCGGGCGTGCGCCGGTTCCTGTACGCCTCCACCTGCTCGGTCTACGGCGCCTCAGGCGATGACCTGGTCGACGAGGACGCGCCGCTGCGCCCGGTGACCCCCTACGCCGACTCCAAGGTCAGGGTCGAGAGCGACCTGTTCAAGCTGGCCGACGGGGACTTCAGCCCGGTGTTCCTGCGCAACGCCACCGCCTTCGGGTTCTCGCCCAGGTTGCGCGCGGACATCGTGCTGAACAACCTCGCCGGGCACGCGCTGCTGTCCGGGGAGGTCAGGGTGCTGTCCGACGGCACCCCGTGGCGCCCGCTGGTGCACGCCGCCGACATCGCGAACGCCTTCGCCATGGCGCTGGCCGCCCCGCGCGACGCCGTCCACGCCAGGGCGTTCAACGTCGGCACCGAGGAGAACAACCTGACGGTGGCCCAGATCGCCGCCGAGGTCGCCGAGGCGGTGCCGGAGGCCCGGGTCGTGATCACCGGGGAGACCGGGGCCGACCCGCGCTCCTACCGGGTCGACTTCTCCCGCATCCGCGACGCGCTCCCCGGCTACCAGGCGCTGTGGACGATCAAGGCGGGCGCGCTCCAGCTGGTCGAGGCGTACCGGCGGTTCGGCCTGACGGCGGACGACTTCCAGCGCCGCTTCACCAGGCTGGCCTGGCTGTCCGCCCGGCGCGAGGCGGGCACCGTCGACGGCGCGCTGCGCCCGCGCCAGGTGGCGGGGGCGGTGGACGATGACCGATGACGGCGAGGGGCGCGGGATGCACGCCCTGGTGGAGCGGCTCTATCCGCTCTGCCGGAGCATCACCGGCGACGGCGTGCGCCGCACCCTGGAGATCGTCGCGGAGTCCGTCAGCCTGCAGGTCCACGAGGTGCCGACGGGGACCCAGGTGCTGGACTGGACGGTGCCCAGGGAGTGGAACATCCGCGACGCCTACGTCAAGGACGCCTCTGGTGCCAGGGTCGTCGACTTCGCCGCGTCGAACCTGCACGTGGTCGGCTACAGCGTCCCGGTGTCGGCCACCATGACCCTGGACGAGCTCCGGCCCCACCTGCACACGCTGCCCGAGCAGCCGGGGCTGATCCCGTACCGGACCGGCTACTACGCACAGACGTGGGGCTTCTGCCTGGCCCACGACACCCTTGCGGGCCTGGCCGGCGGGCGGTACGAGGTCATGATCGACTCCACGCTCGCCGACGGCCACCTGACCTACGGCGAGCATGTGGTGCCGGGCAGGGTCGATGAGGAGGTGCTCGTCTCCTGCCACGTGTGCCACCCCTCGCTGGCCAACGACAACCTGGCGGGCGTCGCCGTGGCGGTCGGGCTCGCGCGGCGGCTGGCCGCGGCCGACCCGTGGTACACCTACCGCTTCCTGTTCGCTCCCGGCACCATCGGCGCGATCACCTGGCTGGCGCGCAACCGGGAACGCGTGGGGCGGATCAGGCACGGCCTGGTGCTGGCCTGCGCGGGGGATCGCGGCCCGCTGACCTACAAGCGCAGCAGGCGGGGCGACGCCGAGATCGACCGCGCCGTGCGGCACGTCCTGCGGACCTCGGGGCGTGACCACACGGTCGTGGACTTCTCCCCCTACGGCTACGACGAGCGGCAGTTCTGCTCGCCGGGCTTCGACCTGCCCGTCGGCTCGCTCACCAGGACCCCCTACGCGGGCTACCCGGAATATCACACCTCCGCCGACAATCCGGACTTCGTCTCCCCGGAGGCGATGGCCGACACCCTGCAGACCTGCTGGGAGGTCACCCGGGTGCTTGAGGGCAACCGCGCCTATCTCAACCTCAGCCCCCACGGAGAGCCGCAGCTGGGCAGGCGTGGCCTGTACGGGGCGCTGGGCGGGCGCAGCGACACGCAGGAGGCCCAGATGGCGATGTTGTGGGTGCTGAACCTCTCCGACGGGGAGCACAGCCTCCTGGACATCGCGGAACGATCCGATCTGCCCTTCGCCGCGGTGGCCGACGCGGCACGGGCACTGTGCGGCGCGGGACTGCTCAAGGAGTGCGGGAAATGACACTGCAACGGGCCGGGATGGGTTCTGGAACGCTCAACCTCCGGGTCGGCGAGACGGTGGAGGTGCTCGGCGAGGCCGAGATCATGGCCACCCTGGACGAGCGGGGAGAGCTGGACGCGCTGCCCTTCATGCCGGAGATGCTGGCCTTCTGCGGGCGGCGGCTCACCGTGCACAAGGTGGCGCACAAGCTCTGCGACACGATCAGCGGCAGCGGCATGCGGCGGATGGAACGGGCGGTCCACCTGACCGGGGCCCGCTGCGACGGGCAGGCGCACGGCGGCTGCCAGACGGCCTGCCAGTTCTACTGGAAGGAGTCCTGGCTCAAACGGGTGGATCCGGACTCCCCCCTCACCCCGGTCACCGAGCACGACCTCGCCGCGGGCCGGCCCCTGCTGCCGATCCTGCAGGCCGCGACCAGGAAGGAGCCGGGACCGGGCGGGGAGGAGCGCTTCTCCTGCCAGGCGACCGAACTGCTCCGCGCCGCGCCCACCTGCCTGCCGTTCAAGGACGTCGGGCAGTACGTCGCCGACGTGCGGACGGGGAACGTGGGCGTGCCCTGGATGCTGCGCTCGTTCCTCGTCGGGCTGTTCAACCGCTTCCAGCAGGCCAGCAGGCGGGTCCTGCCCAGGTGGCTGTGGATCAGGGGCGGGCTGCGCTGGGGGTTCGTCAGGGGCAAGGCCGGACCCACCACTCCGACGCGGACCCTGGATCTGCGTCCGGGGGAGCTGGTCCGGGTCAGGTCCAAGGAGGAGATCCTCCAGACGCTCAACGACGACCTGCTCAACCGCGGCATGGGGTTCGAGGAGGAGATGTCGCGGTACTGCGGGCACGTCGCGCGGGTGAGCGCCCGCGTCGAGCGGTGCCTGGACGAGAAGACCGGCCGCATGCTGCACATGAAGAACCCCTGCATCGTCCTGGACGGCGTCATCTGCGCGGGCGCGTACAACGTCAGCTGCCCGCGCGAGTTCGTGCCGTTCTGGCGGGAGATCTGGCTCGAACGCGTCGAGGAGCCCAGCTGAGCCGATCACCCCACGAGACAGGCGGAAGGCACGGATGAACCAGCGACAGGGCGGGGACGCCGGTGATCGCGGCGAGACCGGCGCGGTCGGCACGGCCGGCGAGACCGGTGCCGACGACGCGACCGACGCGACCGACGCGACCGGCGCGACCGGCGCGACCGGAACGGCCGGTGAGCAGGTCGGGACGATCGGCAGGAAGGCCGGCCGCGGGTTGCGCTGGAGTCTGCTGGGCAACCTGGGGACCAAGGTGACGACCTTCGTCATGGGGCTGGTGCTCGCCAGGCTGCTCGTGCCGGAGGACTTCGGCCTCTACGCCATCGCGCTCGCCGCGACCACCTTCGTCATGCACGTCAACGACGTCGGCATCATCGCCGCCACCGTGCAGTGGCGGGGCAGGGTCGAGGAGATGGCGCCGACGGCGACGGTCATGGCCCTGGCGTTCAGCACCGGGATATACGGGATCTTCTGGGTGGTGGCTCCGTACTTCGCGGAGCTGGCGGGCAGCGCGGAGGCCACCCCGGTGGTCCGGCTGCTCACCGCGATCATCCTCATCGACGGTGCCACCGCGGTGCGGGCTGGCTCGCTGATGCGCGGGTTCGGGCACGACAGGCTGACCAAGGCCAACATCGCGGGCTCGCTGGTCAACGCGGCGGTGGCCGTCACGCTCGCCGCGAACGGCGCCGGAGCCTACAGCTTCGCCTGCGGGCAGGTCGCGGCCAACGCGGTCACCGGCGCGCTGGTGCTCGCCTGGGCGGGGCTGCCGTTCCGCCTCGGCTTCGACCGGGAGGTCGCGGCCAGGCTGCTGCGGTTCGGCGCGCCGCTGGCCCTGGGCCTCGGCATCGAGGCGGTGCTGATGAACGCCGACTACGTCATCGTCGGCGCCGTGCTCGGCCCCGCCGCGCTCGGCTTCTACCTGCTGGCCTTCAACGTCTCCAGCTGGGTGCCCAGCGTGATCGGGACCGCCCTGCGCTACGTCACGGTGCCCAGCTTCTCCCGGCTGGCCGAGCAGCGGCCCGAGTCGCTCTCGCTGGGGGTGCAGCGCTCGGTGCCGCTGCTGGTCGCGTTCGTGCTCCCGGTCGCCGTCGTGACGGCCACGCTGGCGCCGGAGATCGTGGCGTTCCTCTACGGCGAGAAATGGGCACCGGCCGCCGGGGTCCTGGCGCTGCTCGCGGTCCTGCTGGTCGTGCGGATGCTCACCTCCCTCGCCTTCGACATCCTCACTTCGGCGGGTGCGACCAGAGCCACCGTGTGGATGAACCTCGGCTGGGCCGTGGCGCTGGTGCCCGCGCTGTGGGCGGGGACGCACTGGTACGGCATCCGCGGCGCGGCGATCGGTCACGCGCTGGCCGGCCTCCTGGTCGCCCTGCCGATGGCGGTGCTGATGCTGAGCCGCGCGGGGGTGCGTCTGGCGCCGGTGCTTCCGGCCCTGGTCCGCCCGCTGCTGGGCGCCGTGCTCGCGGCGGCGGTGACCGTGGCGCTCGCCGTGCTGGTCGGCGGGCTGACGGCCACCCCGCTCGTCCGGCTCTGCGTGGCCGGCGCCGGGGGACTGCTCGCCTACGTCCTGCTCGCCGTACCCGCGGCGCGGCTCAGAGAGCTCGGCGCGCGGGCCGTTCCCGCCCGTGCCCGCTGAACCGCCGACCAGAGCCCGCCGAACCATCACCGAGAGGGAGAAGACCGGATGCCGAACTCCGACACGCTGGTGTCCATCGTGCTTCCCGTGCGCGACGGCGCCGGGCGGATCGAGGGCGCGGTCCGCTCGGTCCTCGGCCAGGACCACGAGCGCCTCCAGCTGGTGATCTCCGACAACGCGTCCACGGACGGCACCGAGGAGATCTGCCGTGACCTGGCCGCGGCCGACAGCCGGATCGTCTACCGCAGGCATCCGGAGAACGTGGGCCTGTTCGACAACTTCGTCCGTACCGTCGAGCTGGTCGAGGGCGAGTTCTTCCGCTGGGTCGGCGACGACGACCGGCTGGAGCCCGCGTGCGTCTCCCGCTCCCTGAGGGCCTTCGCCGAGGACGACCGGCTCGTCCTGGTCACCACGCAGGTCGCCTACACCGGGCCCGACGGGATGGCCGCGACCGCACCCCTGGAGGGCTCGGGGCTGGCCTCGGACGACCCGGTCGAGCGGTTCGCCGAGATGCTGCGGCTGCTCAATGAGAGCCACCTGCTCATCGACCCGCTGTACGGCCTGCTGCGGCGCGAGCCGCTGGCGCGAATCCCCCGGCGGAACATGCTCCGCGAGGACGAGGTGTTCGCGGCGAAGCTGGCGCTGGCCGGACCGTGGGGGCACGTTCCCGAGGTCCTCGCCCACCGCGACTGGAAGCACGACACCCTGTCCGCGATCGCCCGCCGCCTCGACGTGCCGCCCTGGCGGGCCCGCTGCTCCACCCTCCTGCAGTGCCGGGAGCTGCTGGGCTGGCTGCGAGGGGCCGGCCTCACCGGCGAGCAGCACCGTCGCGCCCGCGCGGCGGTCCTCGGCATGTACGCGCGCCGCCAGCGGCTCACCGCGGCCCGCCGGGGCCGCAGGCTCGCCCTGATCGCCTCGGGGCTGGTCCCCGGCATCCGCTCCAGTGACCCGCTTCAGTGACTCACAGAAAGGCGAACCACCGTGACCACCGTCTTCTCCAACAGCGTGGTGGACGACGACACTCGCAGGGAACTGCTCTACCAGGGGCAGGTCTTCGTCTACTCGGCGACGCCCGCCTCCACCCTGCTGGCGGCCTTCGCCCGGGAGATGACCGCCGAGGCGTTCGGCGGGCGCGACCCGGAGACCGCACAGTTCGACATGCCGGTCGAGGAGTTCGCCGACCTGCTGGCCCGGCTCAAGCCACGGTTCATCCACCATCCCCGGTGCAAGGAACTGCTGCCCGCGGTTCTGCGGGAGCTGGGCTGCGACCTGGACCGGACCTACTTCGACGTGCCCCGGCTGCGCACCTCCACCTCCCACGACTACCTCACCTCCGGGATCTCCTACGCCTTCCACCCCCATCGGGACTGCTGGTACTCGGCCCCTTTCAACCAGCTCAACTGGTGGATCCCGGTCTACGAGGTGGTCCCGGAGAACGTGATGGCCTTCCATCCCCAGTACTTCGGCAGCCCGGTGCGCAACGGCAGCGCGCGCTACGACTACGCCGAATGGAACAGGACAAGCCGGCTCACCGCGGCCCGGCACGTGCGCGGCGACACCAGGGAGCAGCCCAGGCCGGAGGAGAACGTCGTGCTCGACCCGCAGGTGCGGGTGGTGCCCGAGCCGGGGGGCGTCATGGTGTTCTCCGGCGCCCAGCTGCACTCCACGGTGCCCAACACCTCGGGCAGGACCCGCTTCAGCATCGACTTCCGCACTGTGCACATCGACGACGTGCGCGCCCGCCGCGGCGCGCGCAACGTGGACGCGGCGTGCACCGGCACCACCCTGCGCGACTTCGTGCGCTGCGCCGACCTCGACCCGATGCCGGAGGAACTGGCGCTGGAGTACGAGGCGGAGGCGCTGGCCAGGGTCGGGTGAGCGGCGGACTCCCGGCCACCGACACACCGCAGTAGTGACAAGGAGTTCGTGTGCCGCGACCAATACGCATCGTGTCCCGGGCGTCCGGCGCGCTCGGGAGAGCGGGGAAGACGTAGTGGAGTTCTGGAGGACCATTCTCGACCTCGCCAGAAGGAAGCGGGTCGGGCTTCCACTGGTCGGCCTGGCGCTGCTCGGCGCCGCGGCCGTCTTCTTCCTGGTGCCCCCGCGCTACCTGGCGAGCACCTCCATGGTGCTGACCACGCCCCCCGCGGGAGGGACGACGGAACCGGACAAGCCACTGGGGCGGAGCAACCCGCTGCTGCAGTTCAGCGACGGTCTCCGGACCACGGCGGGCATCCTCATCCTGTCCATGAACACCGAGGCGGTCGCGGCCGAGCTGGGCGTCGTGAAGGACGGCCCCATCGAGCTGACGATCAACGACGGGCGGACCAACCCCGGCATGCTGGGCATCCTCATGAACGGCCCGTTCGTGTACGTGGAGGTGCGGAGCGACTCCGCCGACCTCTCCCGTGCCGTCATGGCCAGGACCCAGTCCCGCCTGCGGGCCGAACTGATCCGCAGGCAGGAGACGCTCGGCGCCCCTGTCTCCACCTTCATCGGGCTCGTCGAGGTGGTGCCGCCCGCCTATCCCGTGGTGGACCGGAGCGGCACCTGGAAGGCCATGGGCGGGGCGGCGTTCCTCGTCGTCGTCCTCGGCCTCGGCGCCGCGTACGCCGTGGAGCGCCGCAGGGTGTTCCGGCAGAGGTCCGGTGGCGGACGGTCGGCAGAGCCGTCCCCGGCCACGGTGGAGATCCCGGCCGGCCGGGACGGCGGGGCGGACCGCGATGACCACGGCGAGCGCGGGGAGGAGCCCGGGAGCGGTGAGGGGTGCGAGGGGCGGGAGGAGCAGACGGTGTGAGAAGCGGGCGAGGCAAGCGGTAGAGGACCTGGTCACCGGCCGGGGAACCGTGCGGTTCTCCGGCCAGGCGGCCTCCATCCGGCCAGGAAGGGAAAGGCGTGGACTTCTGGGGGACAGTGCTCATCGTGTTGAGGCGCTGGTACGTCGCCCTGCCGGCGTTCCTGCTCTCCATAGGTGCCGCGGCGGGCGTCTACTCGTCGATTCCGACGCTCTACGTCTCGAACGCGGTGCTCGTGCTGACCATCCCGCCCACCGGCGGAAGCCTGCCGAGCGATCCCGGTCGCCCCAACGGGCTGACCAACCCCCTGCTGAACTTCGACTGGGGCCTGAGCATGTCCGCCTCGATCCTCGTCCAGGTGATCAGCGCGCCGGAGACCGTGGAGTCGCTCGGCGTGCGGCCCGAGGGCGACACCACCTTCACGGTCACCAACGGCAGCACCAACCCGGAGTCGCTGGACGGCGGGCCCTTCGTGTACATCGAGGGCACGAGCAGGTCGCCGTCCGGGGCCCGGGACATCGTGACGCGGGTCAGGGACCGGGCGAGGGTCGAGCTGGCCGTTCGCCAGCGGCAGTTGAACGCGCCCCCGGCGACCTACATCACGATGAACGAGATGGTGCCGCCGACGGAGCCACAACCCCAGCGCACCGGGAAGACCCGGGGGGCCGCCGCGGCCCTGCTGCTCGGGGTGCTCGCCGGCCTCGCCGCGGTGTTCTCCCTGGAGAGCTTCCTCGACGCCCGGAGGCGAAGAAGCCGGGTGTCCCCGGCGCCGGCGTCCGGGCTGCCCGCCGAACCCTCCCTGCTGCGACGTTGAGAGCCCCCGTGGTCCCCGCCTCCCTTGACCGCCCCGGTCTGCGCAGCGCCGACGGGGCGACCCTGGCCGCCGCGTTCGTCGTGGTCCTGATGCTGGTTCCGGCGCGGCTGGTCTTCCGCGGCGTGCCCTTCTCGCTCACACCGGCCGACGCGGTCGGCCTGTTCGCCGCGCTCTGGTGGTTCTGCGCGCACCTCACCACCACGCTCGGCGCGGCCAAGGGCCCCAACCCCGTGCGCACCGCGCTGTTCGGGTACGCGGTCGCGATGCTGGTCACCTACGGGTACGCCGGTGCCGGGTACCTGCCGCCCGACGAGCTCAACATGGCCGACCACGGCATCGTCCTCGTGGTGGCGACGGTGGGCATCGGGCTCGGGGCGTGCGACGGCATCCGGGGCCGGGAACGGCTCGACTTCGTCCTGAAGTGTCTCGTGGTCTGTGGCGCGGCCGTCGGGGTGATCGCGGCGCTCCAGTTCGTGCTCGAATTCGACCTGACCAAATATCTGGCCCTTCCCGGCTTCCGATTCACCGCGGAGCTGCCCGCGATCCTCGAACGGAACACCCTGCGCCGGGTCGCGGGTACCACGGGGCACCCCATCGAGCTCGGGGTCGTCTGCGCGATGATCACTCCCGTCGCGCTGCACTACGCGTTCGGCGCCCGCGATCGGGGCGAGCCCTCCCTGCGCTGGTGGATCTGCTCCGCGCTGATCGGCGCCGGGCTGATGTTCTCCGTGTCGCGGTCGGCGGTCCTCGGGATAGCCGTCGTCGGCGCGGTGCTCCTCGCGGGCTGGCCCGCACGCAGGCGGCTGTGGGCGGCACTGGGCGGCGCCGGATTCCTGGTGGCGATGAAGGTGGCCGTGCCCGGCCTGCTCAGCGTGTTCCTCGGGTTGTTCACCAGCCTGTCCAGCGATTCGAGCATCCAGTACCGGACCCACGACTACGCGGTGGCGGCCACCGAGATCGGGAACCACCCCTGGGTCGGCAGGGGGCTGGGCACCTGGTACGCGCCGAAGCACCTGATCTTCGACAACCAGTACATCCTGTCGCTGGTGGAGACCGGGATCATCGGCCTGGTCACCTTTTCCGGGATCTTCCTGACCGGTCTCTGGGCGGCGCTGCGCGTCCGCCGCCTCAGCTCCGACCCCGCCGTGCGGGACCTGGGGCTTGCCCTGGCCGCCTGCCTGGTCGTCCCCCTGGTCGGGGCGGCCACGTTCGACCTGCGCTCGTTCGCGACCGTGACCGGCCTGTCGTTCCTGATCATCGGAGCCGCGGGCTCGCTGCTGCGCGGCACGCGGCTGCCCGAGAAGCCCGTCGAGAAGCCCGGTGAGGAGGTCAGCCGACCAGCCGCGCGCGCAGGTCCGCCCAGGAACCCGCGGCCAGATCGCGCTCGCTGATCGCGGTGACCGGCATCGGCCACTGGATGCCGAGATCGGGGTCGTCATAGCGGACCGAGAGGTCCTCGGCGGGGTCGTGCTCCCGGTCGATCCGGTAGCAGACGTCCGCCTGATCGGTCAGTGCCTGATAACCGTGCAACAAGCCAGGAGGAACGTAGAGGTGGACGAACATCTCATCGTCGAGCACCACCGACATGTGGCGGCCGAAGGTCGCCGAGCCCGGCCGGGCGTCGACGAGTACGTCGTGCACGGCGCCCCGGGCGCACCTGACGAGCTTGGCCTCCCCTCGTCCGCTCCGGCCGTGCAGCGCCCGGATCGTTCCCAGGCGGGACCGCGACTGGCTGTCCTGGACGAACTCGGCGGGCCGCAGCCCGTGGGCGGCGGCGAGCGTGGCGTCGAAGGTACGGGTGAACAGCCCGCGGTCGTCCCTGCGCTGGGCCGGGATGAACAACAGGACACCGTCGATCTCGCCTTGTTCCACTCTCATGTGCCCATCTTCCAGATTCCCCCAGCTTCCGGCCATCCAGAAGAGGAAAACGGTGCCGATCGTAATGTGCCGGAGAGCGTACTCTCCGTGGGCGGGCCGTCAGGCTCCGTGGCACCCCCGGTGACACAGGGCCAGAACGGTTCGGCCAAGCCCACGGGTGGCGGCAGGGCCGGGTTCACGCGTGTCAGGGTCGGCGCGGTCGAGGTCATGGCGGTCAGCGAGGCCGAGCTGCTCGACCACGTGGCGGCGGAATGGCGACGGGGACGTGGTGGTGCGATCGTCACCGCGAACGTGGACATCGTCCGCGCAGCCACGCGCGACCCCGGCCTGGCCGACCTGGTCGCCCGCTCCGAGATCGTGGTCGCCGACGGCATGCCGGTGGTCTGGGCCGCCGGGCTCGCCGGACCGGCCCTGCCCTGCCGGATCACCGGGGCCTCGCTCGTGCACTCCCTGGCTGGGCGCGCCGCGCGCGAGAACCGCTCGGTCTACCTGCTCGGCGGAGAGCCCGGCGTACCGGAGGCCGCAGCCCGAGTCCTCGCCGGACGCTGCCCCGGACTGCGCGTGGCGGGCACCTGCTCGCCGCCCTTCGGGTTCGACTCCTCGCCGGAGGGGGTGCGTGAGGTGGTCGCCGAGGTGGTCGCCGCCGCACCGGACCTCGTCCTCGCCGGACTGGGCTTCCCCAAGCAGGAGAGGATCATCGCAGCCCTCCGCACCGAGCTGCCCGACGCCTGGTACCTCGGCTGCGGAGCCGGGATCCCGATGGCGGCCGGGCGGTTTCGCCGCGCCCCGGGGCCGGTCCAGCGGGTGGGCGCCGAGTGGCTGTACCGGCTCGCCCTGGAACCGCGCCGGCTGGCCCGCCGCTACCTGCGGGACGACGCGCCGTTCGCGGTCGCGCTCCTCATCGGTGCCCTGCGCACCCGCCTGACATCGAGGCGCCACGCATGACCGGCGCGACCATCCCTTCCTCCCGCACCGGAAACGGCTCCGACATGGCTGTCCCCGCCCGGCCCCAGCTCGCCGTAGTGATCGTCACGTATTCGAGCGGTCAGGTCGTCGAGGGGTGCCTGCGCTCACTCGACGCGGCGCTGGCCGGCGCCGGTCCGGCGCGGGTCGTGGTGGTGGACAACGCCTCGGCGGACGACACCGTCGAGCGGGTACGCGAGGCCGCGCCGGAGGCCGAGGTGATCCAGACCGGGCGCAACGCCGGCTTCGCCGCCGGGGTGAACGCGGGCATCGCCGCCGCGGACGGCTGTGACGTGCTGGTGCTGAACCCGGACATCCGGCTCGCGCCCGGTTCGGTGCTCCTGCTCAGGCAGGCGCTCGCCGTGCCGGGGACCGGGATAGCGGCCCCCCACCTCACCGCCGAGACGGGAGAGCTCCACCTCTCCCTGCGCAGGCGGCCCACCGTGCTGAGGGCGTTGGGCGAGGCGCTGCTCGGCGGCCACCGGGCCGGGCGGTTCCACCCGCTCGGCGAGCTGGTCGTGGAGCCGGCCGCCTACGGCAGGCCGCACACCGTCGACTGGGTGACCGGCGCGGCCTGGATGGTCTCCCGGGCCTGCCTGGACGCCCTGGGCCCCCTCGACGAGCGCTACTTCCTCTACTCGGAGGAGACCGAGTACATGCTCAGGGCCGGGGAGGCGGGGTTCGCGGTCCGGTACGAGCCCCGGGCCGTGGCCGTGCATCTCGGTGGCGAGCAGTCCACCTCAAGCCGGCTGTGGGCGCTGTCGGCGGCCAACCGGGTCCGGATGCACCGCGAGCGGTACGGTCGCCCGCGCGGGCAGCTGATGCGGCTGGCCGTTGGGCTCAACGAGCTGGTCCGCGCGGTGGCCAGGGGTGGCGCGGGCGGGAGAAGGCACCGGGCCGCGCTGCGCGAGCTGGTCGCGATGCGCGAGTGGCCGCCCAGGCCCGGCGAGGAGGCCGGCTCCCCGGCCCACGGCGCGACCCTGCTCGCCCCGCAGGCCGACCTCCCCGGCTACCTGTGCTTCTCGGCGCAGGACTGGTGGTACCACAACCGGGCGCACTCGGACTTCCAGCTCATGCGCTCGATCGCCGCCCACCGGAAGGTCCTCGTGGTCAACAGCATCGGGATGCGGATGCCGACACCGGGCAGGTCCACGCAGGTGCTGCGGCGCGTCGGGCGCAAGCTGCGCAGCGTCGCGATGCTCGTCAGGAGGCCGCTGCGCGAGCTGCCCGGCTTCTACGTGATGTCCCCGCTGCCGCTGCCCTTCTACGGATCGCCGCTGGCCCGGCGGGTGAACGCGCTGCTGGTCCGGGCACAGGTGCTGGCGGTCTCGCGGGCACTGGGGCTGCACCGGCCCGTGATCATGGTGACCATCCCCACGGCGTGGGACGTGGTGCGCCCGATGCGCAGGCAGGCGCTGGTGTTCAACCGTTCCGACCGGCACTCGTCGTTCCCCGAGTCCGACCGGCCGACCATCGAGGCGCTGGAACGCGGTCTGCTGGAGCGTTCCGACCACGTGCTCTACGTCAGCACCGCGCTGATGGACGAGGAGCGCCGAATGACCGGCGACCGCGCGTACTTCCTCGACCACGGTGTGGACACCGACCACTTCCGGCGGCGCCCGGAGAGCGAGCAGCCCGCCGACATTCGCGCGATTCCCGGGCCGAGGGTGGGTTTCTTCGGCGCGCTTGACGACTATCTGGTGGATTTCGACCTTCTCGAACGGATAGCCGGGGAACTGCCCGACGTGTCGCTGGTTCTGATCGGCGACGCGACGGTCCCGATGGAACGGCTCACCCGCCATCCGAATGTGCACTGGCTCGGATTCAGGCCGTACGAAACGATTCCCGGCTATGGATCGGGGTTCGATGTCGCGATCATGCCGTGGCTGGACAATCCATGGATAAAGCATTCGAACCCCATCAAACTCAAGGAATACCTCGCGCTGGGCCTGCCGGTGGTCAGCACCGATTTCCAGGAACTCGTGAACTACGCCGATCGAGTGAGAATCGCCGCGAGCGGTGACCTCTTCCTGGATGCCGTCCGTGCGACATTGCGCGAGGGGGGCCCGCGGCCGGCCGACGACCTGCGGGGGTCCGTGCTCGGCGCGTCCTGGTCGTCGCGTGCGGCACAACTGATGGCGCTCGCCGAGCCGTCATCGGATCCGCGTTGAGGAGGACGAGGTCATGGGGGCTGGAAGGCGCGGACGGGTGAGGGGGCGTCGCCCCGGGCGGTCGCTGCCGGTGCTGGCCGGGGTGGGGGCCGCCTCGGTGACGATGGCGATGCTCGGGTTCTGCTCGGTCGACGCGCCCGCCGACCAGGCCGGACGCCCGCTCGCGGACACGTCGACCGGCGCCCCGCCACGGGGCGACGTGCCGCAGGGGAGGGCACCGGAGGGCTCCGCCCAGTCCGCCGGCCACGCGTGGTCGGCCCAGGGCCCTCCGGCGACGGCCGCGCGGGTGCCGTGGGAGGGCGGTCCCGCCTACTACGGGCGGTTCGCCGCGCCCGCCGCGGCGGGCTGGACGAGCCCGTCGTTCTTCCCGGTCGGCGTCTGGTTCGAGTCCGTGATCAGCCAGGCCGATGTGAACAGGGACAGGGCCGCGGGGATCAACACGTACGTGGAGCTGACCGAGACCAGCGACATGGCACTGGTGCGGAAGAACGGGATGTCGGCGCTGACGAACGTCCCCCTGCCCGGCTACGGCAGCGAGACGGTGGGCTGGCTGCTCGACGACGAGGTGGACATGTGGGCGAAGGCGGGGGACGCGCGGTGGACCGGCAACCACCCCGGCGAGGGCCCCCTGTGCGTCCCGGAGGAGCGGGGATGCGGTTTCACGGTGCTACGCGCTCAGAAAGACCGGCTCCCGAAGGGCGACGGAAGGCTCCACTACGCCAACTACGGCAAGGGCGTGATGATGTGGGAGAAGGACGCGGACGCCGCCGCGTTCGTCAACCGCTTCACCGACGCCGTCTCGGCCGACGTCTACTGGTACACCAGCGCGAGCGTCTGTCTGGACGGGCAGAACTTCCTGGCACTGCCGGTCGCCAGGTGCCGCAGGGCCGCCAACTACGGTGCCGTCATCGACCGCCAGCGCGAGCTGGACGTGCTGGACGGCCGCCGCCAGCCGATCTACGGCTTCGTCGAGGTCGGCTGGCCGGCCGAGAACGACACCCGGGCGATCCAGCCGGACCAGGTGACGGGCGCGGTGATGAACTCGCTGATCCACGAGGCTCGGGGCATCATCTACTTCAACCACAACTTCGGCGGCCCCTGCCACTCCCAGCACGTGCTGCGTGAGGGGTGCGGGAAGGAGGTCAGGCCCGCGGTGGCCGAGATCAACCGGCGGATCAGGAAGCTGGCCCCCGTGCTGAACACCCAGTCGTACGCGCACCGCTTCGGCACCGGCCTCGACACCATGCTGAAATACCACCGGGGCTCGTACTACGTCTTCGCGATGCCCGGCGGGAAGACGGCGCCGGGCAGGCGCACGTTCACGCTGCCGCGCGGGGTGCGGGCCGCGCGAGCCGAGGTCCTCTTCGAGAACCGGACGGTCCGCGTCGACGGCAAGGGCCGCTTCACCGACTCCTTCGCCGCCGAGTACTCCCATCACATCTACCGGATCACCCCCTGAGCCCCGCCACGGGCGCCGGGTTCGCGGATACGCGTATCTCAGTCGGCCGGGGACAAGGAAGAAGCGTCCGATGCTCGCCGGGGCTCCGCTGCGATCGGACGGCCGGCTCACCATCAGGTCCCTCGCCGAGGAAGCCGGCCTCAGGCGCAACAAGCCGACGCACAAGCCACTCGGATGAATGCCCTCGTGAAGGCGCAGGACTCCCGGCCCGTTGCGGCGGTCAGCCGAGCCAGCGGCCGTCGCGCATGAGGTCGCGTCCCCGCAGCTCGTTCGCCTCACGCCAGGCCTGGATGCGCCGCGGCCGGATCAGGAAGTACTGGTAGGGCTCGTCGAGCTCGCGCGGGTCGAAACCGGTCTTGGCCGCGAACGCGTCACCCGTCTTGGGGGCGAGGTCGGCGAGGTCCACCGGCTCGGCGGTGCCCTCGACGACGACGACGTCGCGGGTCGGCCCGAGGCTGAGGCGCACCCGGCCGTCCGCCAGCAGGTTGCGGCCGGTGACCGAGGCGCGCGGCGTCGAGATGAGGAACGCGGTCCCGTCCCAGAGGTACGAGAGCGGGATGAGGTGGACGCCGTCCGGGGAACCCGACGTCGCGACCCAGAGATCGACGTCGCTCTCCAGTTTCGCGCGAGTGTCCCGCAGCCTCTCCTCAAGTCCACGCGGCGGCGCGCCCGTCATGCTTCCTCCAGTCACTTCGTGGCGAGCCCTTCCTTCAGGGGACGGGCTCCGTCGGTCATCGGCCGGTTCACCGGGGCCGCGGGCTTCCAGGCAGCAGCGACACATCAGGGCGTGGGTGCTGGCGATGCGGCCTCCCATGCAAACCCGTCCGGGTCGGTGAAAGACCCGGCATCGCCACCGATCATGAGCCGGTGCGATCCGGTGCCGTCGGGAGAGACGCCGACATCCTTGGCAAGGGCACGGCGCCGGTACAGCGCCAGCTTGACGGGACTCGACCCAGCGGCGAACTCGACGTACATGCGGCCGAAGCTCTTCGCCACAGCAAGGCCCTGGTCGAGGTAGAACTGCTTGCTCGCGGCCACGTCCGCGACTCCCAGCAGGAGCACGATCTCGTCGATCTGCCGGGTGGCCGGGCCGGTGTCCTTCTTCGCCGAGGTCGCGATCTTCCAGATCGTCCCGTCCGGGGCCTGTACGACACCGCCGTAGCCCCAGAGCGACTTCGCGGCAGGCTTCAGCGTCGTGGCGCCGGCGTCGAGGGCGGTGTCGATGAGGCTGTTGACGGTGGCCGGCTGGGGCACCGTGAGCGCCAGCGTGAACCCACGGAAGCCGGTTGTGGGTGCCTCCGAGGCCCGCAGGCGTATCTGCGTGTCCAAGCCGAAGGCGTCGGCGTAGAAGCGGTCGGCGGCTGTGGGGTCGGCCACGTCGAGGGTGACGGATTCGATGGATGCCATGGCCATCACGCTAGTTGCGGCTCTGCGACCGGCGCTTCTTGATTCCTGACCGGTCTGGTCACCTGTTTCGCCACGCACGGCGGCATCCCCGCCGTCGCGTGCGCCGCGTGGTGCCGGTAGG
>NZ_JBEOZN010000023.1:0-89602 GCF_040298085.1 Streptosporangium sp. NPDC001681
GCCGGGACCGCGTCCTTGTGGAACTCGTCGATCGGGTTGAGCCGCCCGAGAACCCGCGCCGACCTGCACCTGGTAGACGTCCACGGTCTGGTGGTGCGCGGGGTCATAGGCGTAGCCGGTGAGCCCCTTGCGGTGAACCGTCACGTACTGCGGGTTGGACATGTTGATCGAGGGGTGGTCGGCCGCGATGGTCTGCTGGGCCTCCTTGTAGAGGGCGCAGCGGGCCTCCTCGTCCGTCAGCTTCTGAGCGTCCTCGACCAGCTTGTCGACCTTCGGGTTGTGGTAGCCGCCGCTGTTCTGCCCGTTGTTGATGAACTTCGAGTTGAACTGCAGGTGCAGCACGGAGTCCGGGTCCGGGTAGGGCGGGAAGCCGTAGATCATGCCGAGGTCGGGCGTGGTCTCGTTGCTCTTGAGCATCTCGACGTACTGCGGGTAGGTGACCGCCGACAGTTCGACCTTCACGCCGATCTTGGCGAGGTCGGACTGGAGCAGCGTGGCCGCCTGCTCCATCTCGGCGGTGGCCTTGAGGTAGCTCATCGTCAGCGTGACGTTCTTCAGACCGGCGGCGTCCAGGATGCTCTTGGCCTTGTCCAGGTCGTAGCCCGCCTGCGCGACCGTGGGGTCGGCGCAGGCCATCGTGCTCGCCAGCACTCCGGCGGCCTTCTTGCCCGCGCCCTTGAGGATGGCCGACTGGTGCTGGTCGTAGTCGTAGGCGTAGGTGATGGCCTCGCGCAGCGCCTTGTCGGCCACCGGCGAGTCCTTCATCTTGAAGAAGACGTAAAGCTGCACGTTGGTGTCGGCCTTGTCCACCACATAGCCGCCGCTTTCGAGACCTGCCCAGTCGTTGGGGTCGATGTCCATCGCGATGTCCACGTCACCGTTGCTCAGCGCGGTCTTCTGGGTCGCCGCCTGCGGCAGGTAGCGGATCACCACGTCCTTGGCCTGGTTGGTGAAACCGCCCCAGTAACCGTCGTGCCGGGTGAACTTGGCCTCCTGGTTGGGGGTGTACCCGGTCAGCTTGTACGGCCCGGACCCCGCGCCGTTGGCCGCCAGCCACTGACGGCCGTCGTCGGAGCCGGCGTTGGCCTGGACGAGCTTGGAGTTGAGCAGGTAGACCCGCGACAGCGCACCCAGGAACGGTGCGTAGGACTGCTTCAGCCTGATCGCCAGGTGGGTGTCGTCGACGACCTCGGCGGAGTCGTAGGCGGTCAGCAGCGACGCGACGCCCATCTGCAGCTTGCCGATCCGGTCCAGCGTGTACTTCACGTCGGTGGCGGTCAGCTTGGTGCCGTCGTGGAAGGTCACGTCGTCGCGGAGCGTCAGGTCGAGGGTCTTGCCGTCCTTGGAGAACGTCCACTCGGTGGCCACCGCGGGGGCGATCACGCCGCCCTTGCCGTACTTGACCAGGGTGTCGTAGGCGGGGATGGACACCTCGTCAACGGTCGAGTTGTCGGCCTGGACCGGGTCGAAGGTGGCCGGCGGCTCGTTCTCCGCGATGATCAGCGTCTGCTTGCGGACGTCGGAGCCGCCGGAGCCGCCCGGGGTGCTCTGGCCGCAGGCCGCGAGGGCCAGCGCGCCGACGAGCAGGACGGAGGTCAGGCCCAGCGTGCCCTTGCGGCCACGTGCCACCGGGGTGGCGGGGGGTCGGTGCACTGTCGTCTACCCTTCACTCTTGAGTCGGGCGGCCCTGGCCGGCGTGGGCCGCCAGCCGTCGCCGTCCACGATCACGCCGTAGGACTGCTCCGCGGCCTCGGCGCTGACGTAGCCGTTGAGCACGTCGGCCACCACCGCGGCCGGGTCGCGGTCGAGGGGGTCGCCGTAGCCGCCGCCTCCGGCGGTCCGGTTCACGAACCGGTCGCCGGCCTTCATCGCGGCCCGGTACATGCCGACCCGCTTGGCCTGGTCGGTGTCCGGCCACAGCACCATCTCGCTGGGCTCGGGCTCCTGGCCGCCGTCCAGCGCCCAGGGCCGGGTCTTGCTCTTCTTCTTCATCGACAGCACCTCGCCGTCGGCGAGGTAGCGGACCTGCCTGAGCACGCCGACGCCGCCGCGGAACCGGCCGGCGCCGCCGGAGTCGGGAATCAGCTCCAGCCGCTCGTGGAACACGGTGGACTTGTGCTCCAGCACCTCGACCGGGGTGTTGCGGACCACGCTCTGGGAGGGGTGCTGCTGGGCGTTCGCGCCGTCGCGGTCCTTGCGCGCGCCCCAGCCGATGCCCTCGTTGTTGCTGATCACGAAGTCCGCGCCGGTGCGCGGGTCGTGGCCGAGCGCCATGAAGCCCGGCTCGTCACCACCGGAGGAGGCCGGGATCGAGTCCATCACCTGGGCCAGCGCCTTGTGGATCAGCTCGAACGCGACGATGGCGCTCCACTGGGTGAAGGTCGCGGCCGGGTAGACGGCGTGGAAGAAGTTGCCGGGATCGGCCTTGACCTCCAGCGCCCGGTAGTGCCCGGCGTTGGAGGGCTCCCTGGGCGTGGTCAGCTCCTTGAAGATGGCCTTGCCCAGGCTCTCGGTGGAGCCGATCGGCAGGTTGACCGGGCCGGCCACCGCGCCGTCGGAGCCGTTGAAGTCGACCTCCATCCGGTCGCCGTCGATGGTGACCTTGACCTCCATCCGGATCAGGTCCTCGGTGATGCCGTCGTCGTCGCAGTAGTCGAAGGCCGTCCAGGTGCCGTTGGGCAGCGCGGCCAGGGCCTTTCTGGCGACCCGCTCGCCGTGCTCGATGACCTGCCTGATGGCCTGGTCGACGGTTTCGCCGCCGAACTTCTCCCAGACCTGCGCCAGCCGGTTCTCGCCGGTGCGCAGGGCGGCGAGCTGGGCGTGGAAGTCGCCGATGGTCAGGTCGGGCAGCCGGGAGTTGAACCGGATGAGCTCGACGATGTCGCGGACCACCTCGCCGCGGCTCACGATCTTGGTGCCCGGGAAGATGAGACCTTCCTGGTGCATGTCCGTGGAGTCCAGGACATAGCCGGGGGACTTGGCACCGAGGTCCATCCAGTGTGCGCGCACCGCGAGGTAGGCCGCGGGGCCCTCGTGCCCGTCACGGAAGACCGGCGCGAAGAGCATCGCGTCGTAGGAGTGCGCGCCGCTCCAATACGGATAGTTCAGCAGGTAGACGTCGCCCGGCGCGAAGTTCTCCCGGCCGACGTACTCCACGCCCTTGACGATGGCGTGGTCGTTGGCACCGAGGAACGAGGTGATCCCCGCGGCCTCGGCGGTCAGCTCCAGGTCGGCGTTGTAGATCGAGATACCGAAGTCGAGCACCTCGTAGATCACCGGGTTGAAGGCCGCCCGCACCAGGGTGCGGCGCATCTGCTCGCCCACCGAGACCAGGTAGTTGCGGATCACCTCGACGGTCGCGCCGTCCAGACGCTCAGGGCTGTTCACAGGGTTCCTCCGGTACCGGTCACCAGCAGCTGTCCATAGGTGTCGACGGTGAGCCGCTGATCACCGAAGATCACCGTCGTCGAGGTGCCCTCCTCGACGATCGCCGGGCCGCTCACCTCGTGACCGGGCGCCAGGGTGGTCCGGTCGTAGACCGGGAACACGGCGATCTCGCCGACCGCGACGTCGAAGGCGGGCCGCTCGCCGACCGCCTCGGGCCCGCCGGGCCCGGCGGGTGCCAGCTCGCGCAGCGCCGGCTTGGCCAGCCGTCCCACCGCCCGCACCCGCAGGGTGAGGATCTGCCCGGTGTCGGCCATCGCGTGGCCGTAGCGCGCCTCGTGCTGGGCGTTGAACCGGGCCAGCACGCTCGCGGCGGTGTCGCCGGGCTGCAGGTCGATGCCGAGGCTGTGCTCCTGGCCGTGGTAGCGGATGTCCAGCCTACGGATCAGGGTGCGGTCCTCCGGCTTGATGCCCTGCGCGGACAGCACCTCGTCGCCCTGCGCCTCCAGGTCGGCGAACTCGCTCTCCAGGTCGGCCAGGCTGTCGTCGCTGAGGGAGCGCAGCACGGTGGCGGCGAACTCGTACTCCAGGTCGGACATCAGCATGCCGAAGGCGGAGAACGCGGCGGGCACCTGCGGGACGATCGTGGTGGCGATGCCCATCTCCCTGGCGAGCATCGGGCCGAGCAGCGGTCCGGCGCCGCCGATGGCCAGCAGCGCGAACTCGCGCGGATCCAGCGCCCGCTCCACGGTGATCTCGCGCAGCGCGCCGACCATGCGGGCCAGCAGCACCCGGAAGACGCTCGCGGCGGCCTGGGTCACGCTCACCCCGAGGGGAACGGCCAGCTTGGCCTCGATCGCGGCGCGGGCCGCGTCCGCGTCGATGGACATGTCGCCGCCGAGGAACGCGGCGGGGTCCAGGTAGCCGAGCACCAGCGCGGCGTCGGTGACGGTCGGCTCGGTGCCGCCCGCGCCGTACGCCACCGGCCCCGGCACGGCGCCGGCGCTGTGCGGGCCGACCTTGAGCAGCCCCTCGTCGATCCAGGCGATCGAGCCACCGCCCGCGCCCACGGTACGGATGTCGAAGATCGGGATGAGCAGCGGGAAGCCGTCGATGCCCGCCTCGTGCACCTCGCCGGGCTCGCCGTCCTCGATGACGCAGCAGTCCACGCTGGTGCCGCCGACGTCGAAGGAGATCAGCTTGGGCAGCCGCTGCTCGCGGGCCAGGAAGGAGGCGCCCACCACTCCCCCGGCGGGGCCGGACAGCACGGTCATCAGCGGGGCGCGGCGGGCCAGTTCCGCGGTCATCGCACCGCCGCCCGAGCGCATGATGTGCAGCGGGTGGGTAAGCCCCGCCTCGGTCAGCCTGGCCTCCAGGGTGCCGATGTAGTCGCTCAGCACCGGCCGGATGTAGGCGTCCAGGGTGACGGTGCTGGTCCGCTCGTACTCGCGGTACTCGCGGGTGATGTCGGTGGAGACCGAGATCGACACGTCCGGGTAGAGCTCGCGCAGGATGCGCGCGGCCCGCCGCTCGTGCTCGGGGTTGGCGTAGGAGTGCAGGAAGCAGATGGCCAGTGAGGCCAGTCCCTGCTCCTCGACCAGGATCCGGCCGGCCTCGCGCACGGCGTCCTCGTCCAGGTCCTGCACCACGTCGCCCTGCGCGTCGATCCGGCAGGGTACGCCGATCCGCCGGCGGCGCGGCACCAGCGGCGGCGGCGGGGCGTAGGAGAAGTCGTACATGTGCTGGCCGGGGACGTTGGCGCGGGCGATCTCCAGCAGGTCTCTGAAGCCCTCGTTGGTGATGATGCCGAGGTTCGCGCCGCGGCGCTGCAGGATCGCGTTCAGGCCGAGCGTGGTGCCGTGGACGAACGCCTCCACCCCGTCCAGCCGGGTGGCGAGGCCGCCCACCGCGTCCAGGACGCCCCGCTCGGGGGCACCGGGGGTGGTCGAGGCCTTGTGCAGCCGGATCTGCCCGGTCTCCTCGTCGTAGGCGATCGCGTCGACGAACGTGCCGCCGATGTCCACGGCGAACCGGGTACGTCCGGCCGGAGCGTCGGGGGAATTCACAGGGCACCTCCAGGGACCTGCTGCGGGGCGGGGACGACCGGCAGATCGTCACGGACGATCCGGCCGGCCTGCATGACGAAGGGGATCCGGCGCAGCGCGGAGACGTCGCTCAGCGGGTCGCGCTCGGTGACGATCAGGTCGGCGAGGTAGCCCTCCTCGACGGCACCGGCCTGGCCGGCCAGCCCGACCAGGCGCGCGGCCTCGGACGTGCCGGCCCGTACCGCCTGGATGGGGCTGAGTCCCGCGTCGGTGAGGAACTCCATCTCGCGGACCGCCACGACGGTGTCCTCGATGGGCTCGCCCGGCGGGTAGTCGGTGCCGGCGAGCATGGTGATGCCCGGTGCGCCGGGGTCGTCCGGGTCGGCAATGCCGGCCGCGACCGCCCGCCGGATGCTGGCCAGGTGGCCGGGGCCGACCTCCACCGCCCGCTCGATCTGCCAGGGCGTGAAGCTGTGCTCGGCCATCCAGTCGGGGCAGCGGGTGACGCACAGGGTCGGGGTGAGGAACACCCGCCGGTCCGCCATCTGCCTGGCCGTGTCGTCGTCCAGGTCGTAGGCGTGCTCGTAGCCGCGGACTCCGGCGGCGAGCGCCTCGCGGATCGCCGAGCCGGCGCCGGCGTGCGCGGTCACGTAACTGCCGTGCTCCTCGGCGGCGCGGACCACGGCCCGCATCTCCTCGGCGGTCATCTGCGCGCCGGTGAACGACTCGCCCTGGTGGGCGATGCCGCCGGTGATGAAGATCTTGAGCAGGTCGGCGCCCGCGTCCAGCTCCTGCCTGGCCGCGCGCAGGAAGCCGTCGTGCCCGTCGGCGTAGGAGCAGTCGGCGCCCTTGCCGTGGCCGCCGGTGGTGGAGATGGCCCGGCCCGCTCCGACGATCCGCGGCGCGGCCACCCAGCCCTGGTCCGCGGCGGTGCGCACCAGCAGGTCGGCGCGGTTCTGCTCGTGCACGCAGCGGATCGTGGTGACCCCCGCGACGAGGGCGTCCTGCGCCCGGGACAGCGCGCGCAGCGCGGTCAGCCCGGGGTTCTCCGACTCGTCGGTGGCGGAGAAGGGGTAGAGCACCGACAGGTGGGTGTGCACCGAGATCAGGCCGGGCATCAGGTACCTGCCGCCCAGCTCGACGGTCCGTGCTCCCGGGGGCGGGGCGTCCGCCGTGATCTTCTCGATCCGGCCGGCCGCGACGAGCACGTTGGCGTTCCTGCGGATCCGTCCTGATCGGACGTCCACGACGTGCCCACCGGTCAACCAGAGGGTCTCGGGCTCCGACGTGGGCCGCAGCCGAGGTGATGTCAGCACCGCTTGCTCCTTCTGTCCTGGTGGTTTTCCTGCTCTGGGCCGTTGTCTTCCTGGCTCCACCGCTCCATCAGCCGGCCGGGGCCGAGGTCGGAGACGTCGACCGGCGGCGGCTTCCCCTCGATCAGGCAGCGCAGCGTCTCCCCCCACAGCGGGGCGAAGGTGAAGGCGTAGGTGCCTCCGGCCACGTAGAACCCGGGGGCGCCGGGCACCTCGCCGATCACCGGCATCTCGTCGGGCGTGGCCGCGAGCGGCCCGGCCCACATCCGCAGCAGCCGCAGGTCCCGGATGAACGGCAGCACCCGGACCGCCAGCGCGACGTTTCCCACCAGGCTGTCCAGGCTGGCGTCGCTCCGGCCGGCCAGGTCCATGCTCAGGGCCGGCCAGCCGCCGCCGATCAGCAGGTTGCCCGCGGCGACCTGCTTCACCGACAGTCCCTCGCCGATGTGCTGGACCAGGTGGGACATGGTGGCCGAGGAGCGCACGGTGGCGTGCATCTGGATCGCCACCGGTGTCATCCGCAGCGTGATCCCGGCCATGGCCGCGATCTCCCCCAGCCAGGGCCCCGCGACGTCGACCACCACGGGGGTGTCCACCACCCGCTCGGCGGCGCCGCGCCCGGCGACCACCCGCCAGCCGTCGCCGTTGCGGGTGATCCGCCGGACCGGCGCGAACGCCACGGTCCGGCCGCCGTGCCTGGTCGCCGAGTCCAGGTAGGCGGGGGTGACCTTCAGCGGGTTGGCGTAGCCGTCCAGGTCACACCAGGTGGCGGCGGCCACCGTCGGTCCGAGCAGGGGCAGCGCGGCCCGCGCGGCGTCTCCGTCGAGGATCTCGGTGTGGATCCCGGCGGCGGCCTCCCAGCCGTGCTTGTCACGCAGTTCCTGGCACTGCTCCTCGGTCTCGGCGATGGTGAAGCCACCGGTGCGGCGGACCTCCACCGAGGTTTCCAGCTCCTCCTCCAGCGTCTCCCACCGGTCGCTCGCGGCGCGCTGCAGCGGCAGGAACCGCGCGCTGTCCAGCGGCACCGCCTGACCGGGGCGCTTGGTGTGCACGGCCTGCATGTGCAGGTTGCCGGCGGTGGTGCCGGAGCCCTCCCTGCCGGGGGCGCCGCGTTCCAGTACGAGCACCCGATGGCCGCTGCGGGCCAAGTGGCTGGCCACCGAGGCGCCGAGCACCCCGGCTCCCACGATCACCGCGTCCGCGGTCCGCGTGCTCATGCGTCGCCTTTCTGCGATTCCGGTCCGGCCAGCTCCAGCAGCGTGGCGAGGGGGACGGGGCGCACCGGCAGCCGGGAGGGGAAGACCTCCACCCGGGACTCGCCGTCGCCCGCGCCCCGGCGGGGCATGACGGACCGGACCAGTCCGGCGACCGCGAACCCGCACTCCCGGCCCTGGCAGGGGCCCATTCCCGCGCGGGTCCAGGCTTTGGTCGCGTTGAGGTCGCCGTCGGCGCTTCCCGCGGCGGTGGTGCGGATCTCCTCCGCGCGGACCGCCTCGCACCGGCAGACCATGGTGTCGGCGGGCAGCGCGGGCGCCAGCGTGGCGAGCAGTGCCGCCGGGCCGGGATAGAGGGAGTCGGTCAGCGCGATGAAACGTTCCAAACGGCGCCTGGCCGACACCACCCGCCGGGTCTCGGACACCGGTACGGCCGCGCGGCCCTCACGGGTCAGGATGTCGTGCGCGGCGGCGAGCCCTCTGGCCTTCGCCGCGTGCACCCCGCCGATTCCCGCCGCCTCGCCCACCACGTACACATCGGCCCGGGAGGCGCGTCCCGCCACGTCGATCACCGGCACCGCGTCCCCGCTCGCCACGTCGACCCGCACCTGGCAGCCCAGCATGCGGGCCAGGTCGGTCTGGGGCCGGAAGCCGTACCCGACGCAGAGCGCGTCCACCTCGACGGTGCGGACCGGGCGCGCGGGCCTGGCCGCGGCGGCGAGGGTCACCGAGGAGACCCGGTCGCGGCCGTCGGCGCGGAGCACGACGGTCTCCTGCCAGATCGGCACCCGGGCACGGGCCAGCCGCGCGGCGTAGGTGGCCAGCTCGCGCAGTCGCGCGGGGTGGCCGAGCGTGCCCAGCGCCCGCAGGCTCGGCCGGTACGGCCTGCCCGCCTCGGCGATTCCCACCACGCTCACGCCGAGTTCGATCAGCGAGCAGGCGACCGGCAGCAGGAACGGCCCTGAACCGGCCAGGACCACCCGGTCTCCGATGGTGGTGTGATCGCTCGCGGCCAGGTGCTGGGCGAAGCCCGGGGTGGTCACTCCGGGAAGCTGCCAGCCGGGGAAGGGGAACACCCGCTCGAAGGCACCGGTCGCCAGCACGAGGTAGCGGGCGCGCAACCGCACCGGATGCTCGGCGGCGTCGGAGGCGAGCAGCGTGCGCCCGTCGTCCTCCACACCCCAGACCAGATGGCCGGTGCGGCACTCGGCGCCGGCCGCGCGCACCTGGGCGATCAGCCGGCCGCCCTCGGGCCGGTGGTCGCCCCAGTGCCTCGCCACCGCGGGCGCGGGCCTCCGGTAGTACTGCCCGCCCAGTTCCGGCTGCTCGTCGAGGATCGTCACGGCCAGACCGGCGGAGGCAAGCCGGGCCGCGGCGCTGAGCCCCGCGGGACCGCCGCCGACGATCACGACATCCCGTTCGACGACCTCGCCGTACGTGGCCGCGCTGCGCTCAGCGGTCATGCGGGACCTCTCCCTCTGTGGCCGTCTCGACCCGCATGCCGGCATAGATCTTGGTGATGCAGGCGCGGACCCCCGGACGACCGTCCACCGTCACCTCGCACTCGAAGCACACGCCCATCCCGCAGAACGGGCCGCGAAGGTCGCCGCCCACCGGATTGCGCCGCAGGCTCCACCTCCGCTCGCCGACGAGGACCGCGGCGAGGCTGATGCCGTCGACGGCCTGCACGGAGTCGCCGTCGACGACGATCTCCGTTTGCGGAGCCCGGCCCGGCCCGGCACGCCGGCCGGTGCGGCCCTGCGCCGTCGTCATCGCCCGGCCCGCCCCGAGACGGTGTCCGCGCTGCCCCCGGAAAGGGCTTCGACCAGGCCGGACTCCTTCAGCGCGGCGCCGATCGCGTCGAGCCTCTCCGGGTCCGTGATCGGCAGGAGCGGCGGGCGGACGTGCCCGCCCGGCTGGCCGAGCATCGCCATGGCGGCCTTGAGCTGGGCGATGGGCGTGCCGTACACACCGCTGTAGTCGGGGTTGATCAGCCGGGAGGAGAGCCCCGCGTACCGGTCGACCCAGCCGCGCGCCGCCTCGCGATCGGATGCCGCGACCGCCTCGTAGTAGGGGACGGCGAACGGGGCGCCCATGCCGCCGCCGTCGATGTTCCCGTCCCCGCCCAGCTCCAGCAGGACGGCGAGGCCCCGCCGGTGCAGGAAGCTGCCGAACACCCGGACCCGGTCGCCGACCTCCTCAACCGTGCCGAGCATCCGCAGCCAGTCACCGGTGCTGTCCTTGATGGCCACCACGTTGTCCAGGTCGGCCAGTCTCGACATCAGCCCGGGGTGGGCGGAGATGTCGACGGCCACCCCGCGCGGCCAGTTGTAGACCATGAACGGCAGCTCCGTCGCGGAGCTGACCTGCCGGTAGAAGGCGAGGATGTCCTCAGGCCCCGGGTGCACGTACGGCGGGGGCGTGGCGAGCACGCCGTCCGCGCCCGCCTCGGCGGCGTGCCGCGCGAACTCGATCGCCTCTGCGGCGGTGTAGGCCGTGACGCCGACGACCACCGGGACCCTGCCGGAGAGCTCGGACACCGCGATCTCGGCGACCCGGCGGCGCTCGGCCGCGCTCTGGCTGAACCACTCACCGGTGCTCCCATTGACCAGGACTCCGTGCACGCCCTGGGCGGCGTAGAGCCGGAGCAGCGCGCGCCACGCGTCCTCGTCCAGCCCGCCTTCGCTGGTGAAAGGGGTGGGCGCGGCCGGCCAGTAACCGTGCCAGGTGACGTCGTCGCGGTCCATGGAACCCCCGGGGATCAATGTTGTAGTCATTTTTTGGGATCGCTTGCATTAGGTTGCAGTACTCGGGAGATTCAGGTCAAGGCCGAAATATGTTTTTAACCTGGGTAAATTTCCTCGCACCTCACCAAGTGTTCATGATCTTGTGGCAAAATTTTCCCCCGGATGGGATCGATCCCAGGAAGAAGGATGATGGCGATCACGCTGAAGGACGTCGCCGCCGCGGCCGGGGTGTCACGCAGCACGGCTTCTCGCGCACTGAGCGGCTCACCGCTGATCGCCCCGGAGACCCGGGTGGCGGTGAAGGAGGTCGCGGATCGGATGGGCTACCGCCCCAACCGCGCGGCCAGCGCGCTGCGTTCCAAGCAGTCCCATGTCGTGGGACTGGTGCTGAACAACCTCATCAACGCGTCCTTCCACACCATCGCCGAGGTCGTGCAGCGTCGCGCCGCGGCCGAGGGTTACCAGGTGATGCTCTGCATCACCGACGCGGACCCGCGGCGGGAGGAGTCCTTCCTGCGGACCCTCGCCGCGCACGGGGTGGACGGGCTGATCATGATAGGTACGGGCAAGAACACGGCCATGGCCAACGCGCTGCTCGCCGAGGGCATCGGGGTCGTCAACGTCATCCGCGCCGCCGCCGAGAGCGCCGCGCCGTCGGTGCTCGCCTCCGACCGCGAGGGCGCCCACGCGGCCACCTCACACCTGCTCGACCTGGGTCACGAGCGGATCGGCTTCATCGGCGGCCTGCTGAGCGCCAACTCCGGCCTGGAGCGGTTCGCCGGCTACGAGCAGGCACTGAGGGAACGCGGCCGTCAGGTCGACGAGTCACTCGTCGAACGCGGGCCGTTCGACTCCGCCTTCGGCGCCGAGGCGACGGAGCGGCTGCTGCGCCGCAACCCGGAGATGACGGCGCTGTTCGCCGCGAACCACGAGGCCGTGTTCGGCATGCTGCCCACACTCGTCGGTGCCGGCGTCGTCATTCCCGAGCAGCTCTCGCTGATCTGCTACGAGGACATCCCCTGGCTGCGCTGGTGGCAGCCCCCCATCACCGTCGTCGACAACGGGGCCCACGAACTCGGGGATCTCGCCATGAACCTCCTGCTCCAGCAGATCGAACGGACCGACCGGTCGACGGCTCCGGCACGGACCACCGGCCGGGCAGGCCGGGCCTACCGGGTGGGCGCCCAGCTCGTCCTGCGCTCCTCCTGCGCGAAACCGGCCGCCCCCCGCTGAGGTGAACCGCCACGGCCCGTGATCCTCGAACCCGCGGAGGCCCGCCCGGGACCGCCGCCGTTCTCCTGCTCTCCCAGACGTACGGGGCATGGACAGGGGTGGCGGGGCATTTTACAGTTCGGGGATGTGCTGATCGCGGGTTTCCCAGTGAGGCTGTGGCATGCCAAAACGGTTGCTCTACGTTCCCACGCACCGGCGCTGTCCCGAGGCCATCGTCTCGTATCTGGACGAGAGCCTGTTCCTCGCCCGCGAGTACGGGGAGGAGATCCCCTTCCTGCTCGTCGAGTCGTTTCCGGCCGACTGGATCCCCGAACATGCCGAGTTGCTCGGGCGGCTCAGTGTCGAGCGGTCCGCGCGGGCCTTTCATCTGGTACCGGAGGGGCGGCGAGCCTACGTACGGGCGCTGGTGGAAGCGGCGGCGGATGAACCGGCGGATCGGGATCGGCTGGAAAGGCTCCTGATCCCGGAGGGGGTCTCGTACGGGGCGGGGCCGAACATCGCCGCGTTGGTCGCGGTGGCACTCGACGCCCAGGTACTGCTGCGCCGGGACTCCGACACGCGCCCGATGCCGCGTGGGGAGGTCCTCGCGTTTCCCGGAGAGCTGGAACTGCGCGCGCTGGCCGGACAGGGGGTGTATTTCGTCGCCAGCACCTACGTGGGAGATCCGCCGCTGGACCGGCGCGACCTGCTGTCGGCGGGACCGGAGTTCGTGCGCCGTATCGAGCGCGAGATCAAACCCGGCCTGAGCGATCGGGAGATCGACGAGCTGCTCCGCGAGTACCTGGTCGACGAGCCGGCCCGCGGCTACGACTCCGATTTCGTCACCCCCGACCGGCCTGGAAGCGTGGAGATGGGCGTCTCCTGCGTCAAGGAGATCTTCCGTACGGTGCCGGAGATGCCGCTCACCGAGATGCTCGGATCGGACTTCATCCAGCGGAACCTGCTGCTGGCCGTCGGGTATCCGGTGTTGTTCCACTCCCGGAAGGTCTACCACCGCTACGACGAGACCCGGCGCGGGCGCTCCGACTTCTCGGCCGCGGTCCGCTACGCGGTACGGGACCTGCGTTACCTGCTGTTCTGGCGGATCTGGAGCGAGCTGGCCGCGCTGGTGGCCGCGCGGCCCGAGGACTTCTGGCGCCCGCCGGGAGAGGTCGACGCGGAACGGTTCGGTGCGGCGGCACGGCAGGCGGTCGCCCGGCAGACTCCGTCGCTCCCCGGCGTCGCGGCGGAGTTCGCCGCGGCGCACCTGGCCGCGGCGGCGGAGACCGGTGGCGACGTCGCGGCACGGCTGAACGCGATCGGTACGGCCGCGCTCGACGGTACCGACCGTCATGTCGCGGAGGTCGTGGACGGGTTCGCCGACTACTGTTTCCTGCTGGAGCACTGGCCCGCGCTGGTCGCCGCCGCGTCCCGGTCGGCCGGTCTGGTCCGGGCCCTGGCCCTGGTGGGAGAGGAGCGGCTCGGATGACCGACGGCAGGCCGCGCAGCAGCGGTCAGGAGGTGCCGCACTCGGCCGCCTTCCGGCGGCAGGTCGCCAACGCGGTCAGGGCGGCCGAGTTCGAGGCCCGGGAGTTCGCCGGGGTGCCGGTCTTCCACGACCAGCCCAGCCTGCTGGAGGCCAGCATCCGGACCGTCGATCCGGCGCTGGACTGCTGGGTGGAGCAACGCGAACTACATGCAGGCGAGCGTGCTGTTAGAGACCTGAGATCAGCTCCCTGAGCTCCGCCTCGCGGGGTGAGCCCACCTGGTGGAACCGGTCGGCGGCCAGCCGCCACCGCCCGGCGGCGGCCCCGGTGTCGCCCGCCGCCGCCCAGGTGTCGCCAAGCAGGGTGAGAATCCGGGCCTGCGCCAGCGCGTCGTCGGCTTCGGCCGCGATCCGCAGCGCCTGGTCGAGCCGGGTGACCGCCTCGGTGAGGCGGCCCGCGTCGGCCGCCACGGCGCCGAGCCCCGCGGTGGCCTCCGCCTCGCCGCGCCGCTGCCCGTACTCGACGAACGGCGGCAGCGCCTGCGCGAACGCCGCCTCGGCCTCGTCGATCTCACCCCGGTCGCGGTGCGCCCAGCCAAGCCTGACCAGCGCGTCGGATTCGGACAGCTTCGCTCCCTGCTCGCGTGCGATCTCCAGCACCTGCCGGTAGAACCCGGCGGCCAGGTCAGCGTGTCCGCGTACCCGCTGGACCTCCCCGATCGCGATCAGCGCGTAGCTCTCCCCACTGCGGTCGTGGAACTCACGCTGCATGACCAGTGACCGCTCCGCCTGGGCCATGGCCTCGTCGAGCCGCCCCAGCTGGAGGTAGCTCATCGCGAGATGGGTGTGGGTGTACGCCACTCCGGTCAGGTCGTCGATCCCGGCCCAGGCCGGCAGTGCCCGTTCGAAGTAGGCGGTCGCCTCGACCATCCGGCCTCGATCCAGGCAGACCTCACCCATCCCGTTGAGCATGAAGGCGCTCAGCAGCGCACTGTCCAGGTCCGTCGCGATGGCCAGGCCCGCCTCGTAGCAGGCGATGGCCTGGGCCGGGCGGCCCTGGTCCCGGTAGACGTTCCCGAGGTTGCGCAGGATGCACGCCTCGCCCCGCCGGTTGCCCGCCAGCCTCGCCGCCTCCAGCGCCAGCTCGTGGGTCGCCGCCCATTCGGCCCAGCGGGCGAGCACCCGGAAATGGTAGTGCAGCGGATCGGCGAGTTCCCAGGTCAGGTCCCACAGCCGGTGCTCGTAGGCCTGCCCGACGGCGGCGACGATGCCCGCCTCCTCGGTGACGAACCAGTCCATCGGCCGGTGGCCGACCAGGACGTCGGCGTCGAGGTCGCGGGGCAGCCAGAGCCTCGCCCGGGGAGCCAGGGCGTCCCGTTTGCTGTTCGGCGACATCAGGTAGAGGGCGCGTTTGGACAGTGCCAGATACCCGCCCAGAACACGTTCCATGGCCTCGTCCGCGGGGCCGTGGTCACGCAGCCGTTCCTGGGCGAACGAGCGCAGCAGGTCGTGGAAGCGGAAGCGGAGCTGTCCCACCGCGTCCTCGCCGACCGCCTCCAGGAGCTGGACGTCGGCCAGCCGCTCGATGAGCTCCTCCGCGGCCGCCAGGTCGGAGTCGAGCGCCGCCGCGAGCACCCAGGGGGCGAAGTCGGGTGCTCTGACCAGGCCGAGCAGCCGGAACGCCGACTGCTCCTCCGCGCTCAGGGCCGCATAGCTCAGGGAGAACGAGGCACGCACGCTGAGATCACCAACTTTCAGCTCTTCGAGGCGGCGGTGCTCGTCCTCCAGCCGGGTGAGCATCCGGGCCAGCCGCCAGTGCGGCCGGACCGCCAGTCTGGCCCCGGTGATCCGGACCGCGAGCGGGAGGTGGCCGCAGAGCCGTACCAGCCGCTCGGCGGCCTCCGCCTCGGCATCGACCCGAGCCGGACCGACGATCTTCCTCAGCAGTTCGAGCGCCGCCTCGTGCGTCAGCACGTCCAGGTCGAAACCCCGGGCGCCCTCCAGCGTGGGAAGGCGCTCGCGGCTCGTGATCAGTGCCGCGCAGCCGGGCATGCCGGGCAGCAACGGCCGGAGCTGGGCGGCGGACGCGGCGTTGTCGAGAACGACGAGCACCCGCCTGCCGTCCAGCAGTCCTCGGTAGAAGGCGGCGCGTTCGGCCGCGTCCGGCGGGATCGCCGGGCCCTGCACGCCGAACGCGCGCAGGAACCCGGCGAGGACGTCCGAGGGGTCGAGGGATTCGGCTTCCGCGCCCCGGAGGTTCACGTACAACTGGCCGTCGGGGAAGAAGTCCCGGAGCCGGTGCGCCAGCCGTACCGCGAGGGTGGTCTTGCCGACCCCGCCCATGCCCGAGATCGCACTCAGCACCACCGTGTCCTCGGCTCCGACGAGCCAGGAGCGCAGGGTCTCCAACGCCTCCTCACGTCCGGTGAAGTCCGCGATGTCGGCGGGAAGCTGGTAGAGCCCCGCGGTGATGGTGAACGGCTGGTCCAGATGCTGATGGATGATCAGGTCTCGTCCGGCGACGTAGAGGTCGCGTCCGGCGTGCATCTCAGGCATCGCACCTGCCGCATCGGGAAGGAGTCCAGAGTGACACGAGGATTATCCCCGAGCGGAGCCCGATGATGAAGGCGATTGTCACCAACATTTCCCGCCACGACGGAGCACATGTCCTCGAAGCGCGCTACGGCGACTGGCGGATCACCGTTCACCTGCGTCCGGACACCGGGCCGGGGACGGCCACCGAGCTCGCGGAGCCGCTCGGGGCCGTGGCCGCGGCCCTGGCGGCGGCACCGGCGGCGGACCCGCCCTGGAGCGACGCCGAGGACGCGGCGCTGGTACGCGCCTTCGACGCCTGCTACGACCTCGACGCGGTGGCCGCGCGCCTGGGACGGCCCGCCGGGAGCGTACGGCGGCGGCTGACGCTCTTCGGCAGGCTGCCCGCGATGGATCCGGTGACCGGTCGGCTCATCGAGCCGTCGGATGACCTCGCCACCCCCTGACCTCGGCACGGTCCGCGGTCAGTGCGGCCGGCGTTCGAACAGGGTCCCGTTCACCACCATGGCGTCGAGGCCGGCCTCCCGGAACACCGCCATCGCCTCGGCCGGGGTCTCGACGATCGGCTCGCCGCGGATGTTGAGGGAGGTGTTCAACAGCACCGGGGGCGCGCCGAGGCCGGCGAACTCCGCCAGCAGCCGGCCGAGCGACGGGTGGTCCTCCTGCTCCAGCGTCTGGACTCGGGCCGTGCCGTCCACATGGCATACGCCCGCGAGCGTCTTTCGGTGCTCCGGCCGGATGGGCCAGGCGAACTGCATCCAGGGTGAGGCGCAGTCGGCGTCGAAGTAGTCCCCGGCCGCCTCCGCGAGGACCACCGGGGCGAGCGGCCGGAACCACTCACGGTGTTTGATGCGGCTGTTGATCCGCCGTGCGACGTCGGCGCGCCGGGGGTCGGCGAGGATGCTGCGGTGGCCGAGCGCTCGCGGTCCGAACTCCGAACGCCCTTCGAACCAGCCGACCACCCCGCCCCGGTCGAGCAGCTCGGCCGTGCGACGCAGGACCCGGTCGTCGATCTCCTCCGTGCCGTAGGTTCGCCCCCGGTATGGACCGACGGGGAAGCGCGCGGTCGAGGCCGGCGGGTCGAGTTCGAGTGCGGCGAGGATCGCCGCGCCGAGCGCCGTTCCGTCATCACCGGGGGCATAGACCACGTGGACCCGTTCGAACGGGGTGTTCTTTATGATCTTTCCGTTGAACGCGCAGTTCAGCGCGACTCCCCCGGCCAGGCACAGGTTGGGGCAGCCGGTCACCCGCCAGGCGTGGGCCAGCACGTGCAGCAGGATCTGTTCCAGGACCCACTGACCGGCGAAAGCGATGCTCGCGTCGATCTCGAACCCGCCGGACACCCGGTCCGAGCGGATCCGGCGGATCCGCTCGACCACGCCGTACGGTCCCTCCAGCGTGATGGTGAAGCGTCCGTCCGGCAACAGCTCGACGGCCTCCATGAGCTCGCCGGTGAACCGGTCGTCACCGTAGGGTGCCAGGGCCATCGTCTTGCCGGCCTGCATGAAGGCGAAGCCGATCCCCTCGGTGACCGCCCGGTAGAGGTCACCGAGCGAGTTGGACATCAGCGCCGTCAGGTCGTTGGACGACGTGGCGCCCCGCTTGGCCCCCACCACCTGGCCGAGCCGGGTGAGCTCGTTGCCCCGGCCCAGCATCCAGGTGGTCGTCTCCCGCTCGTGCCGGTCCGCGGCGCCCGGTCCGACGACGCTTCCCGCTCCGTCCACGACCAGCACCACGGCCTCCTCGAAAGGGCTGGTGAAGAAGGTGCTCGCGGCGTGCGACCGGTGGTGGTTGACCCAGCGGATCGAGATCTCGGGTTCCCAGCCGCGCAGCGGGGTGAGCATGTCGTTCGCGGCGAAGGCCCGGATGTCCTCGGCCTTCAGGCCTGCCGCGTCCAGACAGTAGGCGAGGGAGGCCCGGCAGGGGTCGGGGTCCAGCAGCGCGTAGCGGACCCGGCTGAGCCGCTCGTCCTCGATCGCGACGCTGCCGCCGTCCTCGGTGATCAGCCAGGTGGCGAAGTCGTGAATGGACCCGCCGAACCCTATGACGCCCGTCATACTTTCTCCTTCGTTAGGTCTCGGCACTGCCGGCCCACGGGTTGCACAGGTGGACGAGGAGGATCGCGATCGCCCAGCGGTCGGGCATCACCGAGACGGCGCCCAGCGCCACCGGCGGGGCCGCCCACTGGTACAGCCGTGCCGTGTCCGTGGCGACGAGGAGCTGGGCATAGGCGAGGGTCACGGTGACGACGAGCATGGGCACGACGCGCGCGTCGGTGACGAGCAGCGCGAGCAGCCCGGCCCCCCAGGGCGTCAGCGTCGCCAGCGGGTCGAACCACTTTCCCGCGTGGTAGAGGCTGCCCGCCCGCCAGGGATTTCGCATCAGCTCGGACTGCCCGAAGTGGTCCTCGCCGACGGTGCCGGTCAGCCGGCGGATCAACGGGGCGGCGAGAGCGGCCAGGGGCAGCCAGTGCCAGGCGAAACAGGCGGCGAACAGCGGAGCCGACTCCTTGACGCACCCGGCGACGAGGGCCGCCAGCAGGGCTGGGAGCCAGAGCCCGTGCTGGAGGAGGATCGCCGAGCCGAGAGCCCAGGCGAGGGCCGTCCCGTCGACGAGCACCGGCCAGCGGAGCTGGATCCGCCAGATTCCCGGCATGCCGCATATCAACAGGCCGCCGACCACCCGCAGGCGCGCGTCGGGGATCCAGGGTTCCATCCATACGGTGACCAGCGGCGGCAGCGCCACCAGGTGCGCGGTCGTGCACCAGCGCCATCGGCGTGGGGAGTCCCCGCACAGCGCGGGCAGCAGCCAGCGCAGCATGAACGGCAGCGCGACCGGCTGCCCGGCTCCCGCCCGCAGGTAGCGGCGGCCATCGGGACAGACGGCCCGCACCGGCCAGTTGATCAGGCTCAACCCGAGCAGTACCAGGGAGAGACCGAGCGACCACAGCGCCGCGCTCACGGATCACCGCACTGCTCGCACCACCAGCAACCGGTGGCGTACGGGGTGGGTCCCAGCGGCGCGGGACGGTCGCACCGGGATCTCAGCCGCACCGGAGAGGTCTCCGGGGTCTCGATGGCCAGCATGGTCTCCGTGACGTGTCCGACGAACCCGCCGGTCAGCCGCTGTTCGGTCAGGCCCCGCAGGGCGTGCGCCAGGTCGATGACTCCGATCCCGCGTCCACCCGGCGCGTCCGCCGGATAGGGCACGGTCGTCCATCTCGACGATCGGGCCGTCTTCAGCCGGACCTTGCCGGTGTAGAAATTCGGGTCGGGGATCGCGAGGGTCCCCTCCGTCCCGAAGATCTCCAGATGCGGGATCCGGGTTCCCCACACCTCGAAACTCGTCGTCAGGGTGGCGACGGCCCCGGTTTCGAACTCCAGGAGGGCCGCCAGGTGGGTCGGCACATCCGCGAGGAAGGTCTCCCCGGCGCGCGGTCCGGTGTCGATCGACCGCCGCGGTGAGGGCCGGCGGTGCGCGCCGACGACGTCGCGCACCGGGCCGAGCAGTCCGACCAGCATGCTCAGGTAGTAGACGCCCATGTCCAGCAGCGGTCCCGCGCCGGGCTGGTAGAAGACCTCGGGCGTGGGACAGCTCCGTTCGTGTCCGGGGGTCAGGAGTGCCGCCGCCGCACCCAGCGGATGTCCGATCAGGCCCTGGTCGATCGCGCGGCGGGCGGCCTGGGCGGCGGCCCCGAGTGCGGTGTCGGGCGCGCCGCCCAGCATCGCGCCGGCCGCCGGGGCCGTGGCCAGCAGCTCGTCCAGCTCCGCGGCCGAGGCGGCGAGCGGTTTCTCGGTGTAGACGGACTTGCCGGCTCCCAGCGCCTGACGGGTGATCCCGGCGTGCCACCGCGGCGGGGTCAGGTTGATCACCAGCTCGATCGAGGCGTCCCGCAGCGTCTCGGGCAGGGAGGCCGGCACGGCCCGCGCGCAGGACGCGGCCAGCTGCCGGGCCCGCTCGGGAATCGAATCGCAGCAGGCGACGATGTCGATGATCGGCGCCCTGGTCAGGGTCCTCAGATATTTGGCGGAGACGTTCCCGCAGCCGACAACGGCGCACCTGACAGGGGGGACCGGCATGTCTGCCTCGCGTGAGTGGGGCTGCACCGTCATGGCGAATATCGGAAGGCTCTGCTCTTATTAGAGGAGAAAGCCGGAGAATGACAAGGAAAAATTCAATTCTGTCATCGGATGACATTTACGGAGATGCCGTGGCGGAAATTCGGCCATTCCGTTTCGGGGTGGAGACGGCGGGTGCCCCGAACGCGGCCCGCTGGCGGGACACCGCCCGCGCGGTCGAGGACCTCGGCTACCGGACGCTGCTCGTCATCGATCATCTCAGCGACCAGCTCGCACCGGTTCCGGCGATGCTGGCGGCGGCCGACGCCACGACGACGCTGAGGGTCGGCTCGCACATGCTCGCCAACGAGTTCCGCCATCCGGCGTTGCTGGCGAAGGAGGCGGCCACCGTCGACCTGCTGTCGGAGGGACGGCTGGAGCTCGGCCTCGGGGCGGGGTGGAACCGCGCCGAGCACGACCGGATCGGGGTCGAGCTGCCCGCCCCGCCCACCCGGGTGGACCGGCTGGCCGAGGCGATCGCCGTCGTCAAGGGTCTGCTGGAGCACGAGTCGTTCAGCTTCTCCGGCCGCCACTACGCCCTCGACGAGGTGGCCGGACTGCCACGGCCGGTGCAGCGGCCGAGGCCGCCGCTGATGGTGGGCGGCGGCGGGCGGGCGATCCTGTCGCTGGCCGCGCGCGAGGCCGACATCGTCGGCCTGAACGCCAACCTGGCGTCGAGCCGTTCGGACGCCTCCAGCGCGGCGACCATGACCGGGGCGGCCACCGCCGCCAAGGTGGAGTGGATCCGGGCCGCGGCCGGATCCCGGTTCGACGCGCTGGAACTCAGCGTCCGGGTCTACTACACGGCGGTGACCCAGGACGCGGAGGCGGCGGCCGCGGAACTCGGCCCGCTCACCGGGTTACCGGTCGCCGAAGCACTGCGCTCGCCCCATCTGCTGCTGGGCGACACCGAGCGGCTGGTGGACTCCCTCCAGGAATATCGCGAAATATACGGTATTTCCTATTTTGTAATTACGGCCGATGCCTATGAGGCGTTCGCCGGGGTCGTCTCCAGGCTGGGATAACCGAGGCGGATGTAAACTTCGGGGATTCTGTTCCGGCCGCCTTCGCCCTACTGTGGTCCCAGAGTCGTCGGCGTAGGGGCGGTTTCAGATGGACATAGCTGCGGTGTCGTCCGCGGTGGCTCTCATGGTCGCCGGCGGCGCGGCCACGACCATGGGCGAGCAGGTGGCCCTGGACCTGGTCGAGCGGATCCGCGAGAGGATACGCGCGATCTTCGGCTCCGACGAGCGCTCGGCGGAGACGCTGGACCAGGCGATCGAGGAGCCCGGCGACGAGAGCCGGATCAGGTCGCTGGCCGAGGCACTGTCCTGGTACGCGCGGCGGGACGAGGAGTTCGCCGGCGAGCTGGAGGGGTGGGCGCGCGACCATCCGGCTCCGGCGTCCCTCGTGCAGAACGTCCGCGCGGGCAGGGACGCCTACGCGGCCGGCCGGGACATGACGGTCAACCAGCGATCCGACCCCTGAGACCACCCGCGATCCCAGCACGATCCACCACTGCGCAAATCGCCCTTGGGCTACAGCTTGGCGGCGATGTCGGCACCGCGGTCCGTGTCCACGTTGGTCCAGTACTGCACGAACCGATCGCGGATGTCGTCGTCATGAATCCGGAGTCCTTGACCGACGAGCGTGGCGATCATGCGTTCGCGGCCGGCGTCGGTGAAGCTGAAGGAGGCGACGTCATGCCTAGGACACGGCACATCGTGTTCCTGGTGTTCGACGGCATGAAGATGCTCGACATCTGTGGTCCCGCCGAGGTCTTCTCCGAGGCGAACCATTTCGGAGCGCACTACCAACTCACGTATGCGTCGACTTCCGGGCGGGCTGTGGCGACGTCGATCGGAACGACATTCGCTGTCGATCAGGCGGTCAGCCAGGTCGAACGGGCTGACACCGTCGTGGTCTCGGGCGGCGACGACCTCCCCACGAAACCGATCCCGCCTGACCTGGTCGCCGCCGCGGCCGCGCTACAGGCCCGCTGTACTCGGATGGTGTCCATCTGCACCGGGTCGTTCGTGCTGGCATCCTCGGGGCTGCTCGACGGGCGGCGGGCCACCACGCACTGGAGGTATGCCAGTTTGCTCGCTCGAGCGTTCCCAAAGGTCTCGGTGTCACCGGATGCGCTCTTCGTTCATGATCGCGGCATCTACACCTCTGCCGGTGTCTCCGCCGGCATCGACCTGGCACTGTCTCTCGTCGAGCAGGATCACGGCCCCGACCTGGCCCGTGACGTGGCGCGCAGCCTCGTGATGTTCATGCAGCGGCCTGGAGGACAGTCACAGTTCGCAGTTCCACTCCAGATTCGGGCACCACGGACGCCCACACTGCGCGCCGTGGTGGACTTGGTCTCCGCGCAGCCGGCGCTCGCGCACAGCACAAGCTCGCTGGCCGCGCACGCCGGGGTCAGTCCGCGCCATCTCGCGCGCCTCTTCGCCAACGAGCTCGACATCTCGCCGGCCAAGTTCGTCGAACGCACACGGCTCGACCACGCTCAGGCGCTCCTGGACTCCGGACACGGCGTCGCGGAAACGGCGAGACTGGTCGGATTCGGCAGCGCCGAGACCCTGCGCCGGCTATTCGTGACCCGATTCGGAATCTCGCCCAGCCAGTACCGGGCCCGTTTCAAGACGACCACCCGGCGCCCCCAGGCCGGGCCGGGCTCAGGGCCCGGCCCGGCCGTGGGGTCATCTCGGACCCCGGCGGGCACGAACTGACCGGTTACTCCGGCCAGGCGTTGTTCTGGATGATGTCGACGAAGTTCGCGCGCTTGAACCGCCGGTCGAAGTGGGCGAGTACGTCGTCGTTCATCGTGCCGAAGGTGGTGTCCGGGCGATCCGCCATCCCCTCGTAGAACGCGTGCAGGATCTGACGCTTGAAGTCCGGACGGGGGTGAGCCTCAACCACCGCCTGTATATCGGCGTCGCTGATCTGGCCGAGATCCATGCCCAGTACATCAGTCTCCACCCCGAGCGTGACGACTCCGACCTCGGGAGCGAGATGGAGCGGCACCTCGGGGGTGGTGTGGAGGGCAATGGCGAGCCACACGTTGCGTGCCTCCTCCTCGGAACGGCCGTGGTCGCGGAGGAAGTCGAACGCGACGTCCGCGCCGTCGATCTCGAAGCGCTGGTGGCACTTGCGGAACGTCTGGGTGAGGCCCAGGTCGTGGAACATTCCGCCGACGTAGGCCAACTCCGGGTCGACCTCGACGCCGCGCGCTTTCGACTTGAGCATCCCCCACAAGAAGACGCGTCGCGAATGATGGAACAGTGTGTCGCCCACGACGGCATCGTCTGTGGCACTCCGCACCACCTCGGTTGCCTCGCGGACAAGGGCGGTATCGGGAATCTGGATTCCTGCGATGGTCTCGGTCACGGGACCTCCTGGTCAGTTGAGCGTCAGGGACTCCTCCAGCGTCGCGGCGCAAAGGCGTTTCGCATCCCACGGCACCGGACAGGAATCGCTCGATCCGCGACAAGGCGATCCGTGCGGAGCGCGGCCCGCCTACTGCGACGTCTCCGCTGGATGGCAGAACGGCTTGAACACGGCCGATCACTCTTGGCCGTCTCTGCTCTCCGAGAATGACCTGACGGGTTTTCGCAGCGCTTGGCCCCTGTCCGAAGTGCCCCCGCCGTCCCTACCCCTCGGACCTGTCCGATGCCCGCCGACAACCTCACCCGACGCATCACCGGCGAAACCCAGCTGCATGACCGGCGATCAATCATGAACTTCGCTTTCGGCCGCCCCCTCAGGTCGCCTGCTGTGAGGCGGCGGCCTCCGGGCGCAGGTCGGCGAGGCTCAGCCGGTGCGCCGGCTCCTCCGGCAGCACGACCCGGCGGGTGGGGCTGAGGTCCGGTCCGATGTGGAACAGCTCGCCGGGCTCCATCAGATGCCACTGGGGATGGTCGTCCATGCGCTCGCTGGCGACCACGGACGCGGAGGTGCCCGCCAGGTCCCGGGAACGGACCCGCATCCGGTCGTTGCTGCCGCTGTGGTCGAGGTGCCGGACACCGTGCTGCCCGCCGGCGGCACGCCGGAGTAGGTAAAGCCGGTGGGTGTCGGGATAGCGCAGCGCCCACAGATCCCGTGGCGTGGTGAGGACCAGGTTGAGCGCGTAGACGGGCAGGTTCCTGGCGACCCAGCGTGCGGCGCTCTCGATGCCGGCGGCGACGTCGCCGCCGTGCGCCCTGGTCTCACGGGTGATCAGCGCGAAGAAGCGCTCCGAGTCGGTGTCCCCCTGGACCAGTTCCCGGTCCTTCCCCAGTTCCGCGTCGAGGTCGTCCAGGCCCTCGATCACCCCGTTGTGCGCGAAGAGCCGCCCGTCCTGCAGGAAGGGATGCGTGTTGCGCACCTCCAGGTCGCCGGTGGAGGCGAACCGGACGTGCGCCAGAAAGGTGGTGGACTCCACCTCCTTGGCCTCCTCGGCGAAGCAGCGGTCCTCGTAGGCGGCGATGGGAGCCTTGTGCATGTGCGGGGTGCCGTCGGCGTCGAAGTAGCCCAGCCCGGTCCCGTCGGGGTCGCGGTGGCTCTGGTGACTCAGGCTGTCCGGGGCGTCCAGCAGCCAGAAGGTGGCACGCGTACGTTCAGGGATGCTGCTCAGGCCGAACAGACGGCACATCTCAGGGTCTCCTTCTCCGTCACTTCTGCTCCGGCCGCACCGGCCCGTACCCGACCTGGCGCCGTCAGCCGTGGCGCCGGAGCCTCCTGGCCCCGGTGCCGTGCGCGAACCCACCGGCGTCCTCGGCGGTGTGACGCGGCCGGTCCTGGTCGGAAAGGCGGGGCAGGACCCGGCACAGGTCCTGCAGCAACAGGTCGGCCAGGTCGTTGCTGAAACCGTTACGGACGACGACGCGCAGCACCGCCAGGTCCGTGCGGTTCCTCGGAAAGGTGTAGGCGGGCACCAGCCAGCCGCGCTCGCGCAGCGCGGCGGAGACGTCGAAGACCGTGAAGTTGTCGATCCCCTCCCGTACCCGGAAGGCGAACACCGGAGCCTGGCCGCCGTCGGTGATCAGCTCGAACCGGTCCAGCCTGGCGATCTCCCCGGACAGCCGGGTCGCCACGTCCCGGCAGGTCTGCTGGACCCTGCGGTAGCCGTCGAAGCCCAGCCTCAGGAAGTTGTAGTACTGCGCGACCACCTGGGCGCCGGGGCGGGAGAAGTTCAGCGCGAAGGTCGGCATGTCCCCGCCGAGGTAGTTGACGTGAAAGACCAGGTCGTCGGGGAGCGCCTCGGAGTCGCGCCACAGCGCCCAGCCCACTCCCGGCATCACCAGCCCGAACTTGTGCCCGGAGGTGTTGATCGACGCCACCCTCGGCACCCGGAAATCCCAGTGCAGGTCGGGGTCGAGGAAGGGCGCGATCATCGCGCCGGAGGCGCCGTCCACGTGGATCGGCACGTCGAGTCCGGTACGGGCCTGCAGGTCGTCCAGGGCCGCGGCGATGTCGGCGACGGGCTCGTAGCTGCCGTCGTAGGTGGAGCCCAGGATGGCCACGACCCCGATGGTGTTCTCGTCGCACAGCTCGACGGCCGTCTCCGGGCTCAGGTGGTACCGGTCGCCCTCCATCGGCACGTACCGGGGTTCCACGTCGAAGTAGTCGGCGAACTTCTCCCAGCAGATCTGCACGTTGACGCCCATCACCAGGTTGGGCCGCCCGGCCGGCCGTCCCTCGGCCTGGCGCCGGTGCCGCCAGCGCCGCTTGAGCGCCAGGCCGCCCAGCATCGCCGCCTCACTCGAACCGGTCGTCGAGCAGCCCACCGCGCGATGGGGCTCCTCGGCGTGCCAGAGCCGGGCGAGCATGTCCACGCACCGGATCTCCAGCTCCGCGGTCTGCGGATACTCATCCTTGTCGATCATGTTCTTCTCGGCGCACTCGGCCATCAGCCGCCGCGCCTGCGGCTCCGCCCAGGTGGTGACGAACGTCGCCAGGTTCAGCCGCGCGTTGCCGTCCAGCATCAGCTCGTCGTGCACCAGCTGGTAGGCCGTATCCGGCTCCATCTCCCCGGCGGGCATGGCGTAGCGCGGGACCCGGACCGGCTCCCGGCTGAAGATCGGGTTGACCTCCAGATCGCGGCTTCCCCGCCCGGTGTGACCGGGCCGCCTCAGCGGCATCGTCCCACCCCCTTCCCCAGCCGACCAACGCTCTCACCTGGGCTTTCCCCCTAGGCTGGGTACCCGTGCCGCCGCGGTACGACACCAACCGCCGGTGATCCGCCCGGCTCCGTCACCGGTACGGCTGCCACCTGACCGTCTGGTCGCGGGCCTTGAAACTGCGCATCCGGTGTTCCCACTGCGACCGGATACCCGGGTTGCTGCGCAGCACGGGCAGGACGCTGGTGACCAGCTTCAGCTCGCGGAGGCGGCGCAGCACCGGAAAACCGCGCCAGCGGGTGACGTCGAAGCCGTAGCCCTCGGCGAGCGACGTGTGCTCGTCGGCGGGGTAGTCCATCCGCAGGCGGCCGACCGCCACCGGGGCGAGGTCCCACTCACGCGGACCTATCCCGGTGCTGTCGAAGTCGCACAGCACCGGCCCCTTGGGTCCGGCGATGACGTTGCCCATGAACACGTCACCGTGGATGACCCCGGCGGGGAGCGCGTAGTCGAGCGCGGCGAGCCGCTCCTCGACCTCGTCGCACTCGTCCAGCAGGAAGGCGTGGTCGCCCGCGGACAGGTCCTCCGGTTCGGCGAGCCGCTGACGGACCTCGGTCATCGGGGCCCACTCCGGCAGGTCCACCGGCGGGTCCGGCAGCCTGTGCAGGCGTCTGAGCAGGGTGGCCAGCTCGCCTCCGCCGGGGCGCGGGCCCACCTCGGGGGTGTACTTCCACAGCGTGACCAGGTGGCCCTCCACCTGGAGCGGCTGCTCGCAGCCCGGCCAGAGCCGCACCGCGGGGAAGTCGTGGTCGGCCAGCCAGCGGGCGACCCGCACCACGGTCGGCACCCGCGAGCGGGCGGCCGAGGATCCGGCGATGCGCACCACGACGGGCGCCCGGCGCAGGCGGAAGACCGCGTTGTTCGTGAACTTGATCAGCTCGGCGTCACCGGGCGCGAGCCCGGCCCGGTCACAGACCGATGCCAGCAGCGAGTGGAGCCGGTCGCGGGTGAGGCCGCCGGCCTGACCGGCGGCATGGTCTGCGGCGTGGTCGGTGGTCATCGTCATGCCGCACGCACCACCGAGATGCGCCGGGCGAGGTCCTGGGCGTCACCGGCGTGCGCCCGCATCATGGCGACCGCCTGCAGCGGCGCGAGACGGTCGATGATCCGCATCGAGCGGATCTCGGTCGCCAGGGTGACCGCCTCGTTGCCGTTGGCGATCCCGGCGGTCATGTCACCGGCTCTGAGCTGCACCGTCGCCAGCGCGGTCAGCTCGAAGGCCCTGCTCCTGGCCATGCTCAGATCGCGCTGCCCGAGCGCGTCGGCGAGGAAGCGCTCGGCGATGCCGAGGTGGCTGTCGAGGTGGGTCTCGGCGAGGTCGGCGTGCACCATGCCGCTCGTGGCGTCGAGGTCGGCGGTGCCGAAGAAGCTCACCCAGGCCGGGGACTCGCGGTCACGGGCGCGAGCCAGCTCGTCGGCCGCCCGGTTGATCGACTTGAGCGCGAGATCGCTGTCGCCCAGCAGGGCGTAGGCCCACGCCTCGTTGGCGAAGAGCATCGCCACGGTCCGCTCGCAGCTGGCGTCCTGCGCGCAGATCTGTCCGAGCTGGAAGAACCGCAGCGCGTCCAGGATTCGGTCGCAGTGCAGGTGGACGCGGCCCATCCGGTACAGGACGTTGGCCGCCAGCGAGGAGTTCCTCGCGTGTTTGGCCTGTTCGAGCGCGCGGGCCAGGTGGCTTCTGGCCGAGCCGTACAGGCCGACGTCGAAGGAGGTCCAGCCCGCGAGGTTGTGCTGGTCGGCCAGCGCCTGGTGCAGGCGGAGGGTTACCGACTCCGGGCATGAGGCCCGCAGCAGCCGCTGTGACCAGGCCAGCTGTGCCACCACCGCGTCGCGGCAGACCCCGCCCCCGTGCCGGTAGTCCAGGGCGCGCAGCGTGCGGGTCACCGTCTCGATCTGCTCGACGTCGGCCATGCCGATGCGGTGCGGGACGGGGGTCTCCGTGGGCGTGACCGGCTCGGTCCACTCTTCCGCGTCCCCGGATGCCGCGCCGATGGTCACCTGCGCGGCGTGCGCGAGCAGGCGGCGCACCTGCTCGTCCTCATTGGAGTCGTCGCGCTGGTCGGCCGCCGCCGCCGGGGCCAGTGTCGTGCAGGAGGCGTCGTAGGCCAGACCCATGTAGCCACGGGGAATCCCCAGACCGTCGGCGATCCGGCCCAGCACGTCGTACGCCATCACCTGGCGGCCCTTGAGGATCTCGGATATCTCCGACTGGGACTGCGCGGTGAGGGCGGCGATGTGCCGCTGTGAGACGCCGATCCGCTGCAGTAACCGGTATACGGTGGCCATGTCGCGGGCGGCCAGAGCCTGTCGCATCTGCGGGCGTTCCCAGAGTGCGGGATCGACTTCCCGCGCGTTCGCGTTGCTGACGTTCATCCCGATCTTCCCACGGCGGAGTTCCCTTGCCGCCAAGGTAACCAGCGATGCGGCGTCGCCGGAGCCGTATCGGTGCGACCGATCACCCAAGGTGATCGGCTCGGCCTATCACCCGACCGATCTGCGGACAGTATTGGTCCTGCGACTCTCCGTATATCGGCCTTGTCCCTCAGGATGGGGGATTCAGACCAGCGAGCGCGATCCCGCGGCCCTGGTGTCCTACTCGATAGGAGCAACGATGCTCACCGAGCACGCTCCAGCTCTGGAGGTCGGCGTGCGCGGCAGGCACCGCGGACGCTTTCGAGTGACCGCCTGGTGTCTCCCACCGGGCAACGCCGCCCGCCGGGCCCGCAGGCTGCTGCACGACCTGCTCTCCCGGCCGCCCTTCGCCCCCGACGACGTCGCCGACCTGGAGGTCGTGGTGACCGAGCTCGCCACGAACGCCGGCAGTTACGCCCCCGGCCCCTACGAGCTGCGCGTCCTGCACGACCGCGACCTGCCGATCAGGGCCGAGGTGGCCGACGCCGGCGGCGGGGTCCCGCTGATCGAACGTCTGCTGCGTCGCCCGTTCACGCTCCCCGGCCACCTGGACGAGCTGTCACTCGGCGGACGGGGCCTGCGGATCGTCGAGGAGTTCACCTCCGGGCGCTGCGGGGCGCGCTGGACCCGGCTGTGCGGCACCGGGCAGATCGGAACCGGCGTCTGGTTCGACCTTCCGGCGCACCGCCCCCGGATGTGATGGCACCCGACGAGGCATGAGACCGGTTCACCACCCGGACCTCGCCCTCAGCAGCGCGGACAGGCGCTCCACCTCAGGGTGATCGGGCCCGAGGGCGAGGTGCTTGACGCGCAGCGCGTCCCGGTAGCGTCGCCCCGCCTCCTCCGGACGGCCCTGAAGATCGTCCAGGTGTGCCAGATTCACCTGGCACACCGCCACCTCGTAGTGATCGGCGCCCAGGCGCTCAACGAAGATGTCCAGGGCCCGGCTCAGCGCCTCCTCCGCCGCCGCGAGCCTGCCCTGGTTCGCGAGTACCGCGCCGAGCACCGCCAGGTCCGCCGCGACCTGGTCGTGACGGGGACCGAGCACTCCGCGCCGGATCTCGATCGCGGCTCGCGCGTGGTGCTCTCCCGCGGGATCGTCGTCACCTCGGGCATGCGCGAGCCCCGCGAGATTGTGCAGAACGTCGGCGCGTGCCAGGGGGTCGTCCACCTCGTGCCGCTCCAGGCAGGCCAGCGCTCCGCGGTAGTGGGTCTCGGCCTCGCCGTAGCGGCCGAGTTCCTTGCAGAGCACCCCCAGGGCCAGCCGCACCGCCGCGCCCCGCGGCCGGTCCGCCTCGTCCACCAGCTCGAACGCCCGGCGCAGGTGCGCCTCCGCGGTGGTGTGCCGGGCCTGCCTACGCTCGATGTCACCCATCCGGATCAGCGCGTCGGCGAGTGATGCGTCGCGTCCGCCCCCGGCGGGCGCCGAGGCCAGCGACTCCACGGCCCGCCGGGCCCACTCGTGTGCCTGCGGGTAGCGGGTGAGCCCGTGCCAGAGCGACGCCAGATCCACCAGAAGCACGGCATGTCCGGTGAGATCCACCTGGCCCGCCACCTCACCCGCCCGCCGCGCCCACCGCTCACCCTCGGCGTACCAGCCGCGCCTTCGGCAGTACGCACCGCGCAGCAGGCACCGACGGATCACCTTGATCCGATGACGGCGGACGACTCGTTCGAACACCGTCAGGCAGACGGCTCACAGTGATTGGCGATGCGGATGGCCTCCGCGGTGGCGGTGCCGGTCTGCAGTGCCAGGAGGACGGGTACCGCCGCCGTGAGGATCAGCGTGTACAGGCGTGCGATCTTTCGCATTACCGCTCCTTCTTTCCGGAGAGTCAGGACGCCCTCATCGTGATCCCGGACGCTTGTGGCCCGCTTGGAAGCGACTGGCGCACCCGGCGCCGGAGGAACCATCCTGCCCGCCTCCCTCTTTCGCCCGTTCGAGCGCATCGCACCGGTTTTCCCGCGGACCGTCGCGGCGGGTTCGTTGTTGTGCCGGACTCCGTGGGAGTGTTGCGGCTTATGAGTAGGTCGTTGAAGATGACACACATCCTGCTGGTGGCCGCGTTCGCCGCCGGCCTTTCCGCCTGTTCGGCGGAGGACGGCTCGTCCGCCTCCTCCACCGCCCCGGCCGTCTCCGCCTCTCCCTCCGGCCCCGAGAGCATCCCCGTCCCTGCTCCCGCCGTCACCGTCACCGTCACCGCGGAGCCCTCGTCTCCGGCCGGCTCGACCGACTCCCCCGCCGAACCCGCGGTGGACGAGCCGGGCGACGGCGCCGGGGACACCGGACCCGCCGTCTACCTGCTCGGACCACTCGGCACGAGTGCGGGACAGCCGGGCTGGATCACCGTGCGGACCGGCGACGGCGATGTGCAGCCGGTCATGCTCAGCCCGGACGCGGTGGTGCTCGACGCGCAGGGAACGATCTGCGACACGGGCAAGGTCCCGCACAGGTGCACCGCGGCACAACTGGAGAGGGCACTCAACGCGCGAAAGCCCCTGAACGCCAAGGTGACGCTCCAGGGCGGGGTGGCGGTAAGGATCGAGGCGACCACCGGGAAGTGACCGGGACCGGCGGATCCACGCATTCGGCTGCGTGGATCCGCCGTTTTCCCGCGTTTCCTCCCCGCCGTGAACGATGGAGCCTCCGCACTGCGATTCTGGGTGAAGACGAAACGCCGCCGCATCCTGGCGAATCGCCGTACCGTTGAACTGCTAGAACGGTGTTCATGCCACAAGCCCGCCGACAGGCGAGCACGGCAGAGGGCACACAGAGGTCGCGTAGATGTTGAAGCTGGACCGGTTGGTGAACGTTCTCGGTGGCTACGGGGCTCGGCTGTGCTGCGCTCCGGCGTCACGGGACGTCGAGCTGCGCAGCGTGGTGGTGCATGATCCGACCGACACCCGCCCCGCGACCGGTGACGTGTTCCTGGCGGTGGGCGTGGAGTCGGCGTCCGACGCCGTACGCCTGGCACGGGCGGCACGGGCCGTCACGGTACTGGTGCACGGGAACCCTCCCCTCGACGAGAGCGCGCTGGAACAGGCTCGTGCCGGTGGGATCGCCGTGCTGCTCGTCGAACCGGCGGTGTCCTGGAGCCAGCTCCTCGGCGTGGTGTACGGCCTGGTGCTCGAAGGCAGCCAGGCCGGGCGGGGGCCGAACGATCTGCTGGCCTTCGCGGACACGCTCGCGACCGAACTCGGCTACGCGGTGACGATCGAGGACCAGATGTCGCGGGTCCTGGCCTACTCCGGCTCGCAGCAGACCGCCGATCCGGCACGGCTGGAGACGATCCTGGGCAGGCGGGTGCCGGACGCCATGCGCCGGCTGTTCGAGCGGGAGGGCGTCTTCGCCCATCTGGCGACCTCCGACGAGCCGCTGTTCGTCGACCCCTCACCGGCACACGGCCTCAGAGGCCGCATGGTGGTCGCGGTGCGGGCGGGGCGCGAGTTGCTGGGATCGATCTGGGTCGAGTGCGAGAGCCCGCTGTCCGACACCCGTCGGACCATCCTGGAGGACGGGGCACGGGCGGTCGCGCTGCACCTGCTGCGTTCCCGGGTCAGCGCGGACCTGGAGCGTCAGGTGGAGTCCGATCTCGTCATCCAGCTGCTGGAGGGAACCGCCGACGCGGCCGCGGTGATCAGCAGGCTCGGCCTGCCCCGGGAGCGATTCCGGGTGATCGCGCTCCAGGCGCACATCGCCGAGGAGCGGCATGCCGCGATCCTGCTGGCCTTCGAACGCGCGACCACCGGTTTCGGCTGGTCGCGGCCGGGGCGGAGCGCACTGTTCGGCAACACCCTGTACACGGTGCTGCCCTGCGACAACGATGCCACGCCCGCCCTGGACTGGCTCGCCGCGATCGCGAACGTGCTGCCGCGGCGGGTCACCGTGCTCGCCGGTGTCGGCGGCCCGGCGGGGCCCACCCAGCTGGCCGCGAGCAGGCAGGAGGCCGACGAGAGCCTCGCCCTCCGGGCGGTGCGGCCCGCCGGCGCCCCGGCGGTCGTCTACGACGAGGCGTGGGACGAGATCCTGCTGCAACGCCTCCGGTCCGCCGCCTCGGCGGGGCGTACCCCCGCCCGCGGGCCGGTCGCCGAGCTGACCCGGCATGACTCCGAGCACGGCACCCAGTACATCGCGACGTTGCGCGCGTGGCTGGAGGCGCAGGGCGATCTGGCCGTCGCCGCCGGCCGCCTCAGTGTCCATCCGAACACCGTCCGTTACCGGCTGCGGAAGATGGCCGAGATCACGAACCTCCAGCTCGAACTGCCGGAGAAGCGGCTGGCGATGATCATCGCGCTGGCCGTCGGGCGGGCCTAGCCCCGCGGCGAGGACCGGCCTGCCGGTCCTCGCGGGGCGGAGGAGAAAGCCGCGGTGGGCGCCAGATCCGGGGCCCAGCTCCCGGCGCTTGTCGCCGCACGACAAAACACATCATTGTGCTTGTCCGAAACGCACACACCGTTCTCTGTCCATGCCAGCGATGCTCGAAACAGGCAATGAATATCAGAGCGGAGAAAATGGTCATGGGCATCGACGGTGGGCCGCGTACGGCGGTGGTGATCGGCGCCGGCGTGGTGGGGTTGTCCACCGCCTGGTTCCTGCAGGAGCGCGGCGTGGAGGTCACGGTCGTCGACCGGGACGACGTGGCCGCGGGCGCGTCGTGGGGCAACGCGGGCTGGCTCTCCCCTGGGCTGGCCATCCCGCTGAACGAGCCCGGCGTCCTCCGCTACGGCCTGCGCTCCCTGCTCGACCCGAGCGCCCCGCTGCACATACCGGCCACCCCCGACCCGGCGCTGCTGTCGTTCCTCACCCGGTTCGCCATGAACTGCAGCTGGAAGTCCTGGGGCCGTGCCGTACGGGCCAACCTCCCGTTCAACGAGGAGTGCCTGGAGGCGTTCGACGTGCTCACCGCGAACGGCGTCGAGGCCCCCACGGTCGAGGCCCCGATCATGGCCGCCTTCGAGACCCCGCGGCAGGCGGTGGCGCTCCTGCACGAGCTCCAGCGCATCAACGAGTCCGGCCTGGAGATCAAGTACAGCGCGTTCGAGGGTGACGATCTCGGCAGGCAGGCGCCGCAGCTCTCCTCGCGCGCGCGGGCCGGGATCCGGCTGGACGGGCAGCGCTACGTCGACCCCGGAGAGTTCACCCGGTCGCTCGCCCGCTCCGTCGTCGCCCGGGGCGCCACGATCCGGTCCGGCTTCCGGGTGATCGACGTCTACTCCCACTCCGGCGGAATCGCCGTCCGGTCGAGTGACGGGGACTCCGTCAGCGCCGACGTCGTCGTGCTGGCCACCGGCGCCTGGCTGAACCAGCTCGGCGCCTCCTGGGGCGTCCGGGTGCCGGTACGTGCCGGACGCGGTTACTCGTTCACCGTGCCGACGGACGAGCCCGTGCCCGGGCCGATCTACCTGCCCGCCGTACGGGTGGCCTGCACGCCCTACCAGGGCAAGCTGCGCGTCGCAGGCACGATGGAGTTCCGGGACGCCGACGCCCCCCTGTACCAGAGGCGCGTCGACGCGATCATCGCGTCCGCCCGGCCGCTGCTCAGCGGCGTCTCCTGGGAGGAGCGCACCGACACCTGGGTCGGTCCGCGCCCCGTCACCCCCGACGGCAGGCCGCTGATCGGCGCCACCCGCGCCCCCGGCAGGTACGTCGCCGGTGGCCACGGCATGTGGGGATTCACCCACGGGCCGGTCACCGGTCGCATGCTGGCCGAGCAGATCACCACCGGAAAGCAGCCCGCGGCCCTACGGGACTTCGACCCCGTTCGCTGAGGCGGGACGGTTCGGCCCGCAGGCGGTGATCAGGACGCTGCCCGCGGGGATCGTGGCCCAGTCGGCGATGCCGTCGCGGATCCAGGCCACGGTCCCCGCGCCGTACTCGGCCGCCAGCTCCGCGCGATGGGCGTCGAGCCGCTCCAGGATCCGCCGGTAGAACGGCTCGGTGTGCTCGGTGAGGTCCTCGACGGCGTCGACGCCGAGACCGGCCGCGCGCAGGATCTCCAGGTACGTCCCGGCCTGCTCGATGGAGTGGACCTGGAACATCTCGAAGTACGTCGCCAGCCGAGGCCGCAGGTCGTCGGTGACGGGAACGTGCAGGCACGGGGCCTCCACCACCAGCCGGCCACCGGGCCGCAGCACCCGGACGAGCTCGGCGAAGAGCGGCTCCGGCGCGAAGTGCGGCGTCGACTCGAAGACCAGTACCGCGTCGAACGCACCGTCGGGGTAGGGCATGGCCAGCGCGTCGCACCGCTCGAAGGAGACCAGCGGCTCCACGCCCCGCTCGCGAGCCCACGCCCTCCCCCGTTCCAGCGCCCGCTCGTCGACGTCGATCGCCGTCACCCGCGCCCCGGTGCGCTCCGCCACCGTCACCGCGGGACGCCCGTTCCCACAGCCCACGTCCAGCACCAGCTCACCGGCCCGCGCGTCCAGGCGGTCGACCACGACCCCGGTCAGCCGGGCGGTGGCCTCCTCGATCGGCGTGTCGTCGTCGGGTCCCGACCAGTAGCCGTAGTGCAGGTCGAGCCCGCCGACCTTCTCCGTCAATGAGGCCAGGTAGTCGTAGGAACCCGTCGTGGGATACGGCGTGCTGGACATCTTTCCTCCGTATGCTGATCCGGCTACCAGGACACCGGCAGTGATTCGAGGCTGTAGGCCGCGTTCATCGGGGTGAACCGGAGCTCCTCGAACGGGACGTCCAGCCGCAGGCCGGGGAAGCGGTTCAGCAGGCGGGGGACGCAGACCCGTAGTTCCAGCCTGGCCAGCTCGGCGCCCAGGCAGTAACGAGCGCCGTGCCCGAAGGCGAGGTGGGGCAGCGGCTCGCGGGTGATGTCGAACCGGTCGGCGTCGGGCCCCAGGACGGCGTCACGGTTGGCCGACGGCAGGGAGCACAGGACGTACTCCCCCGCCCGGATCTCCTGGCCGCCGACCGTGACGTCCTCCTCGGCGGTGAAGACCTTGCCGAAGGAGACCACCGACAGATGGCGGAGCATCTCCTCGACCGCGCGGTCCACGTCGGCCGAACCGGCGCGCAGCGCCGCGGCCTGGCCGGGGTGGCGCAGCAGGAGCAGGGCTCCCAGCCCGATCGTGCCGGCCGTCGTCGCGTACCCCGCGAGCAGCAACTGGGCGGCGATCCCGGCCAGCTCGGCGTCGGAGAGATCCGCGCCGTACGACGAGATCAGCCTGCCGACAAGGCCGTCGCCGTCGCCGGGATCGCGGCGGCACCGGGAGACGAACGCGCTCAGGTAGGTGTCCAGCTCGGCGAAGGCGACCGCCTGCTCCAGCGGCCTCGGGGTGAAGTCGAGGAGGACGTCGGCATTGCGCCGCAGCCCCTCCCGGTCGGGCTCGGGGATCCCGAGGAGTTCGAGGAAGATCCGTGCCGGGACCGGGAGCGCGAAGTCCGCGATCAGGTCGGCGCCAGGCCCGGAACGGCACATCGCCGCCATCCGCTCGTCGGCCACGGCCTCGACGCGCGGGCGCAGCGCCCGCAGCCGACGGGCCCCGAACTCCGCGTTGAGCATCCGCCGGAGGCGCGCGTGCTCGCGGGGAGCGTACGTCGAGAAGAAGCCGGGGCGCGGCGGCGGGAACCCTCCCGGAGGCTCCGGCGGCGGGATCGGGCCGTCGACCGCCGCCCTGGAGCTGAATCGCCACTGGTCCGCGACCACGCGGCGGGCGTCGGCGTAGCGGGTGACCATCCACGCGCTCGCCCCGGTCGAGAGGGTGACCCGGACCACCGGCTCCTCGGCCCGCAACCGGGCGAACTCCTCGGCCGGGTCGAGGGGGCAGACGCTGGAGCGGCGGACGAAGAGCGGCACCGGCGGGCCGTCGTCGATCACGGCGGTCACCCGTGCGGGGAGGGGGAGAGCGGGTCGTCGCGGTGCCGCACACCGATGTCGCCGAGGCGGGTCACGATGTCGGTGACGAGTGCCGCCTCCGCGTCCACCGGATAGAAGTGGTCCCCGGGAAAGGTCAGCAGCTCGAACCCCGCGGCCGCGACGCGGTTCCAGGCGCGCATCTCGTCATGGCTCACGCGCCGGTCGTCCGTCCCCAGGTAGGCGGTGATCGGAGCGGCGATCCTCGGGATGGCGGCGGGCCGGTAGGCGTGCAGCAGGTCGTGGTCCGCCCGCAACGCGATCATCGCCAGGTCCATCAGCTCGGGGAAGCGCAGCAGCGCCGGGTCCGCGGCCGCGGCCTGCTCGGCGAGTTGCTCGTCACCGATGGGAATCCGCCGCGCGCCGCTCGCGCACAGGTGCGGCGCCGCGTGCGCGGACACCAGCAGCGACGCCGGGGAGATCCCGTGCTCCCCGGCGAGCCTGACCGCGACCTCGTACGCGACCACGGCGCCCATGCTGTGCCCGAACAGGGCGAGCGGGCGGTCGGCCAGGGGGAGGAGCACCCGGCAGACATGGTCGACGAGGGGCTCCATCCGGTCGATCGGCCGCTCGTTGATGCGGTTCTGCCTGCCCGGGTAGCACACGGCGGACAGCTCGACGTCCTCGGGCAGGTGGTCCTGCCATCCCCGGTAGAAACTCGGCGACCCCCCGGCGTGGGGAAAGCAGACCAGCCGCAGCCGAGGCTCGGCGAGCACCTGCCGCCGGCGCAGCCACATGCACTGATCGGCCGGGATCGTCTCGGTCATGAAAGATCACTCCTTTCGAGAACCGGGCGCGGACCGCCCGCCCCGGTCTCTCCCTCGCCGTCCGCCCACGTCACGGCGAGTGCCTTCGCCAGGCCCTCGATCGTCGGAGCGACGAACAGTGCCTTGACCGGAAGCTGAACCCCGAATCGCTCCTTGCAGCGCTGGACCACCTGCAGCGCGCTCAGCGAGTGCCCGCCCAGGAGGAAGAAGTCGTCGCGCCTCCCGATCGTGTCGACACCGAGCACGTCCTGCCAGACGGCCAGCAGCTCCAGCTCGCGAGGGCTCCACTCGTCGGTGCCGCCGGCGGGTGGCGCGGCGGGGTGGCGCGGGCGAGGAGGACGTGACCGGGCGGCGGGCACGCCGGGGCGCCGCGCGGCCTGCCCCGCGCTCCCCGGCGGCTGGGCGGAGACGACCACCTGTCCCAGGGGAAGGGCCGCCAGGCACCTCTCGAAGGCCTCGACTCCCTCCTCGGGGCTCAACCCGCCGCTCAGCCCCTCACCGGTGAGCTCACGGTGGCGCCGTTCCATGTCACGGGCCATTCCCACCCCGTTCCAGCGGTCCCAGTTGATCGACAGCACCGGCAGGCCGTCACGCCGCGCGCAGAGGGCGAACGTGTCGAGGAAGGCGTTGGCCGCCCCGTAGCAGGTGAGCCCGGGAACCCCGGAGAACGAGGCCAGCGAGGAGAACAGCGCGACGAAGTCGGGAAGCGCGCCGACCTCCCGCAGGACGGAGACCAGGGTGGAGGTCCCCTCGGTCTTGGCCCGCAACGCGGTGGCGACGTCGTCCTCGGTCAGGAACTCCGCCATGCCGCCCCCCGGCACACCGGCGGCGTGGATCACTCCGTGGATCTCGCCGAACCGCGACCGTGTCTCGTCGAGAACCTCCCCGAGGCGCCGGGCGTCGGCGACGTCCGCGCCGCGCACCAGGACCTCGTCTCCCCGGCCCGCGAGGAGAGCCGTCACCGCCTCGCCCTCCCGGCTTCCGGGCCCGTGCGGCGGGAACTCCCCGGATGCTCCGCGCCCGATCAGGACGAGCCGTGCCGAGTACGTGTCCGCGAGATGCCCGGCCAGCCGCAGCCCGATCCCGCTCGTCCCCCCGGTGATCACATAGGTCCCGCCCCGGCGTATCCGGGGGCCCGTCCCCGGTGTCACCCGCAGCGGCTCGAAGTGGCGCAGCCAGCGGTGTCCTGCCCGCAGGCCGATCGGGTCCTCGCCCGGATCCCCGCCCGGATCCTCGCGGGAAGGGCGGCAGAGCTCGGCGAGGAGCTCCGTGGCTCGGATTCCGTGCTCCTTTCCGTCACCGGGATCCAGGTCCACGAGCCGGATGCGCGCGTCGGCCAGCTCGTGGCGGAGCGGCCCCGCGGCTCCGATCGTGAGGGCCGCGCGCGGGTCGAGCCGCTCGCCTCCGGTGATCTCCAGGGCGCCCCTGGTGACCAGGGAGAGATCGGCCCGCGGCCGGCCGCTCAGGGCACGGGCCAGGCCGACGACGTGGCCCAGCGGCGGGCAGGTCCGCGAGAGCGGCGGCGCTCCCCAGAGGCAGACGATCCGCAGCGGTCCGGCCGCGTCGGCCTCCACCGTCTTCAGGAGCCTTTCGTAGTCCTCCCCGCACCCGGGGTCGATCGTGATCCGGTCCGGGGCCGCGCGCTGGAACGCGCGTCCCGGGGTGACGACGACCGTGGTGGCCCCGTACTCCGCCAGCTTCACGATGATCGCCTCGGCGAGGGGGGAGGAGTCGGAGAGCAGGATCCAGCGGTGCTCCCGCACCGCCGGCCCCGGATTCGCCGGCACCTCCACGGCCCTCCTCCAGGTGACCCCGTACAGGCCGTCGGGTGAGCGTTCCGCACCGGAAAAGGCGGCGGGCTCTGTGGCGCGCACCGGGTCCGGCGGGCGGGTGACGGTGGGCGCGAAGGGATAGGGCACCGCGGGCAGCCGGAGCCGCCGTTCCGGCCAGAGCGAGGGCAGGCCGACCTCGACGCCCGCCTCCCACAACCGGCCCAGCGCGCGGAGCAGGACCTCCCTGTCGGCCCGCTCCTCCATCGGGTGGCGGGTGACGTTGACGACCACGGAGTCCGTGCCCGCCCGTACCCGGACCGGCGTGCTCAGCGTCGTGCCGGGACCCACCTCGACGAGGATCTTCGGCCCGTCGGCCAGGACGTGGTCGAGTGCGGCGTCGAACCTGACCGTCGCCCGCAGATGGGTCACCCAGTACTCGGGGTCGGCGAAGTCGGCGTCGTCGGTCCCCGTCACAGCTGAGATCAGGCGCATCGAGGGGGCACGCAGCGCGATCCCGGCGAGGAAGCCGCGAAACTCCCCGAGTACGGGGTCGACCAGGGCCGAATGCGCGGCGGTGCCGAGCGGCAGGAGGCGGCCGGTGATCCCGCGCCGGTCCAGCAGCTCCCTGACCTCGGCGATGTAGGCGGCGGGGCCGGCGAGCACGCAGGACGCCGGGCCGTTGACCACCGACAGGCACACTCCCTCTCCGAGGAAGGGCTCGACCTCCCGCTCGGAGGCCGGAACCGCCAGCATCGCCCCGTCGTGCAGCGAGGCCAGCAGCTCGCCGCGTTTGGACACGACGGCGAGGGCGTCGCGCAGCGACATGACGCCCGCGACGCAGGCCGCCGCGTACTCGCCGAGGCTGTGCCCCATCAGCAGGGAGGGGATCACCCCTTGGGACATGAGGAGCCGGGCGAGCGCGATCTCCATGACGAACACGGCGGGCAACTCCAGGGAGGGGTCGCTCTCCCCGTCCGGGACGGCGACCGGCATCGCGCCGGGCCCGTCCGCCCACAGGGCACCCAACCGCCCGGCGGCGGAGCGGTCCGGCAGCAGGTCCAGGCACTCGTCCACGGCCGCGCGGAAGACCGGCTCCTCGTGGTAGAGCTCGCGCCCCATCCCGGGATACCGCGTTCCTCCACCGGGGAACATGAACACCACGTCGGCGTTGCCCGCCCGGACTGCGGGGGCGGTTCCGCCGGTCGCGCGCCCGCGCAGCTCCGCCACGGCGTGGGAGCGGTCGCGGAAGACTCCGGCATGGCGGAAGGGGAGATGGCGGCGGCCGACCGCGAGGGTACGGGCGAGGTCGGCGAACTCGGGATCGGAGACGTCACAGAGGGCGTCCGCGCAGGCTCCGGCCATCTCGGCGAGGGCCGTCTCGTCACGCGCGGACAGCGCGACGAGCTGCCACGGAGGGGCCGGGGCGGTGGGCGGGCGCGGCGGCGGCTCCTCAAGGATCACGTGGGCGTTGGTGCCGCCGATGCCGAAGGAGCTGACGGCCGCCCGGCGGGGGACATCCGTGAGCGGCCAGTCCTCCTCCGCCGCCGCGAGGCGGAACGGGCTCGTCTCGAAGTCGATCTCAGGGTTGGGGTGCGGTGAGACGACGGGGCTGGGCGGGATCCGGCCGTGCCGGACCATCAGCGCGGCCTTGATGAAACCGGCCACTCCGGCTGCCGCGTCGGTGTGCCCGATGTTCGATTTCACCGAGCCCAGCCGGCAGTATCCACGCCCGGTCGCCCCCGCCGCCCGGTAGGCCCGGGTCAGCGCGGTGACCTCCACCGCGTCTCCGAGCGCCGTGGCCGTTCCGTGGGCCTCGACGTAGGCGACGGTGTCCGGATCGACGCCGGAGACCGCGAGCGCGGCCTCCACCGCGGCCTGCTGGCCGCGGACGCCGGGTGCCGCGTAGCTGAGCTTGTCCGAACCGTCGTTGGTGACCGCGCTTCCGGTGACCACCGCGTAGACGCGGTCGCCGTCGGCCAGGGCGTCCCCGAGCCTGCGCAGCACCACGATCCCGAGGCCGTCCGCGGGGACGAACCCCGACGCGTCCCGGTCGAAGGACCGGACATGGCCGTCGGCGGACCAGACGCCGCCCTCCTGGTGCAGGTAGCCCTGCCTGCGCAGCGGCGTCCAGGAGACCCCGCCGGCCAGGGCCATGTCACAGTCGTGGGTGATGAGCGCCCGGCAGGCGAGGTGGATCGCGACGAGCGAAGTGGAGCAGGCGGCCTGCACGGTGATGCTCGGCCCGGTCAGGCCGAGCTTGTAGGAGGCCCGGGTGGAGAGGAAGTCCTTGTCGTCGGCGGCCGCCAGGAGGTCCGCGGAGGTGCCGAGAAAGGCCCCGCGGTCCCTGTCCCGGTGCGTGCCGAGGGTCTGCCCCGCGTAGACGCCGATGGTGCCGGGGAAGTGGTCGGGCGCGTGGCCGGTGTCGTCCAGGGCATGCCAGGCGGCTTCGAGGAACATGCGTTGCTGCGGGTCCATGAGGGCCGCCTCACGCGCCGAGTAGCCGAAGAAGGAGGCGTCGAACCGGTCGGCGTCCCAGAGGATGCCACCGGCGGGAACGAGCTCGGGATCGGCGAGGCGCGCCTCGCTCGCCCCGCCCTCCCGCAGCTCGTCCGGGGTGAGCTCGGAGATGCCCCGGCGGCCCTCGGCGATGAGGCGCCAGTATTCGGCGACGTCGCGCGCGCCGGGAAAGCGGCAGGCGATGCCGACGACCGCGATGTCGGCGCCCGAGACGCCGACGCCCGCGATGTCGGCGCCGTCCGCGTTCGTCGGTTTCAACTCTGTCGTCCTTTCCAGCGGCGTTCCTCCAGTGACCGGCTTCCGGCGAGCAGGTTCCTCCTGCTCGCCGCGGCCGTCGCGAGGTCTCGCCCGGACCGGTCACGATCCCCGGTGCGCGTGTCGAGAAGTGCCGCGAGCGACCGCACGTCGGGGGCCGCGATGAGGTCGGCGACGGGGAGCAGGACCCCCCGGCGTTCGTGGATGTCGGCCTGGAGGGTGATGAGGTCGACCGAGGTCCCGCCCAGCTCGAAGAAGTTCTCCTCCGCGCCGACCTCGTCGAGTCCCAGGAGCAGCCCCACCATCTCGGCCACCTCCCGCTCTCCCGGGCGCGAGGACAGCGCGTGGCCGTGCCGCGGCCGGCCGCCCGCCGGGCTTGGCAGCGCCGCGCGGTCGACCTTGCCGTGGGAGGTCAGCGGGAGCCGGTCCAGCGTCACGAAGAGCGACGGGATCATGTACGGGGGGAGCTGACCGGCGAGCAGCTCGCGCAACTCGCCGGCGGGAACCCCCGGCCCCCGCGAGAGCTGCGCGTACGCGGTGAGCCTGGCGGTTCCGGTCTCCTCACCGGTGGTGGTCACCGCCGCTCCGGTGACGCGCGGGTGGCGCATCAGGGCCGCCTCGACCTCGCCGGGTTCGATCCGGTATCCCCGGACGTTGAGCTGCTCGTCGATCCGCCCCACGAAGTCGATCTCTCCCCCTGCCAGCCGCCGGGCGAGGTCGCCGGTACGGTACAGGCGCGCGCCCGGGCGCCCCGCGAACCTGTCGGGGACGAACCTCTCGCGGGTCAGGTCGGGCCGCTTCAGATATCCCCGCGCCACACCGCGCCCTCCGACGCACAGTTCGCCGGTCTCCCCCTCCGCGACCGGGTCACCCGCCGCGTCGAGGATGTGGACCTCGACCCCGGCCAGCGGGCGTCCGACGGACGGCCTGCCCGCCCCCGGCCGGCAGCGCCCCGCCGTCGCGGACACGGTGGCCTCCGTCGGACCGTAGGCGTTGAACAGGCGCACCCTGGACGCCCACCGCTCCACCAGGAACTCCGGCAGCGCCTCGCCACCCGAGGTGAGGGTGGTGACCGGTACCGGGACGTCCTCGGGCAGGGTGGCCAGCAGCGACGGGGCGCCGGACAGGTGGGTGATGTCCAGCTCGCACAGGACGCGGCTCAGCTCGCGGCCGTACAGCGGCACCCCGGCCTCGGGGACGCACAGGGTCGCGCCGTTGAGCAGGCTCATCGCGAACTCCCAGACCCAGGCGTCGAACGTGAACGGCGCGAACTGCAGGACGCGGGCCCCTTCGAGGTCGCCGAAGAGCAGCCGCAGCCCCTCCGCCAGGTTGGTCACGCCGCCGTGGTCCACCAGCACGCCCTTGGGGGTACCGGTCGATCCGGAGGTGTAGAGCACGTAGGCGAGGCTGTCGGCCCGGGTCGCCGGTGCGGCGCCCCCCTTCGCCGATCCCGTGGCGGGATCCGGCCTTCCGAGGTCCGGCCGTACCGAGCGCAGGCCGTGTCCCGGCAGCAGTTCCTCCGGGTCCCGGTCGGCGACGACGATCCGGGCGCCCGTGTCGGACAGCACCAGCTCGTTCCGTCCCACCGGGTGCGACGGCGGCAGGGGCACGTAGGCGCCACCAGCCTTCCAGATGGCCAGGACCGCAGCGGGCAGCAGGAAGGAGCGCTCCATCAGCACCCCCACCGTGTCGCCCGCCCGCACCCCCGCCGCCACGAGCTCACCGGCCAGGACCCTGGCGTGCTCGCGCAGCTCCGCGTACGTCATCCGCCCGCCCGGGTGGACGAGAGCGTCACGCTCGGGCGCGACCTCGGCCCATCTCTCGAAGAGATGGTCGGCACCGGCCGCGCCGCCGGCCGGTTCAAACCCGTGCATGCTTCCCCTCAGCGGTTATGGACGGCCGCTCGGCGGCTGCGGAACTGTTCGGTGAGCACCGCCACGTGCTCGCGCCGGTAGCCCTGGTCCATCGCCCTCTGCACGCGCTCACGCATCACGCCCAGGTAGGACTGGTCGATCCCGGCCCGCTCCGCGATGCCGGTCAGGTTGTCGAGGACGTCCAGGTGCGAGGTCAGCGGAGCCTGCTCGAAGGTGTAGTCACGGCGCGCGATGAGACCGAGACCGACGCCGATCGTGTTCTGGAAACCGGGGTCGTAGAGCGGCACGGATTCGGCGAAGTCGTTGAGGGGGACGCCCAGGCTCTCCGCGATGGCCGAGCATTCCAGGAAGCCGTTGACGAACGCGTAGTAGAAGGCGCTGGACACGACGTGGTAGGCCTTCGCGTAACCGGGATCGGAGCCCAGACGCACCTGCTTGCCGGAGAGCGCCTCGGTCACGCCCGCCAGTTCCTTGAAGTCCTCGGCCGCCCCGCCGTAGACGGTGAAGCAGTCCTCGGTGCCGATGGCGTCCGGGTAGTTGAGGATCGCCGCCTCCAGGTATCTGCCTCCCGCGGCCTCGACCCGCGCTCGCAGCGGGGTGACGTCGTCGGGGACGCCGCTGGCGTTCTGCACGACGAGCCTGCCGGAGAGATCGGCCGCGGCCCCGTCCAGGACCCGGTGGGTGACCTCGTAGTTGAGCAGGCAGAACAGCACGATCGGGGAGTCCTCGATCGCGGCGGCCGCCTTCTCGTGGATGCGGACGTTCCTTCCCGCGAGCCTCTCCGACCGTTCGGGCGTGCGGTTCCAGACCGAGACCTCAAGGCCGGAGTCGGCGCAGGCCCGCACCACCGCGGAACCGATCACGCCGGTTCCGATGACTGTCATGTCCGCCATGTCAGTGCTCCATCCTGTTGAAGGTCATGACCACTCCACCGACCTCGGTGGCGTCCGCCCAGGCCGCGAAGGTGTCGAGCAGCCGCTCGGTGCCGGCCCTGGCCTCAAGCCGCTCCCGGAGCGCCCATACGAGCCGGGGGAAGGAATCGCGCACGTTCTCCGTGATGTCGACGAGTTCGGTGACCGCCATCCCCGCCTCCCGCGCCGCCGACAGGTGGTCCTCGGGCGCGTCGAGCGACACGGCGTTCAGCATGGCCAGATAGGGGCCGATGCGCCCGCGAATCTCCTCCGTCATCGGAACCCGCAGGTAGGGCGTCTCGACCACCAGGCGCCCCTGCGGGCGCAGGACCCTGGCGATGTTCCGGTAGAGATCGGCGATGTCGAAGTGCGGGGTGACCTCGAAGGCCAGCACCGCGTCGAACGAGGCGGTGGCGAACGGCAGGTCCAGCGCGTCGACGCGCCGGAAGTCCACCATCTCCGCCACCCCGTGCGCCGCGGCGTGCTCCGCCCCGTTGCGCAGTGCCTGTCGGTCGATGTCGATCGCGACGACCCGCGCCCCGAACGTCCGGGCCAGGCGCACCGCCGGACGGCCGTTGCCGCAGCCCACGTCCAGCACCTGCGAGCCGGGGCCCACGTCCAGCCGGGCCAGCACGAAGTCGGTCATCCGCTCCGTGGCCTCGGAGATCGTGGTGTCGTCGTCGGGCCCCGCCCAGAAGCCGTAGTGCCGGTCGGGTCCCGCCGTCTCGCCCACCAGTGCGGCGAGCTCGTTGTAGGTTGACTCGATCTCCGAGGGAGCCGTTCTGACGTTTCCCGCGTCCACCCGGAGTTCGGAGTCCTCACCATCCAGACCAGAAATGAGAAACCTCCCGAACCGGCACCAATAATCTTAAATTGCCGATCGAATTAATTCCCCGGCCGAGCGAAACAGTAGCAGCGGGGGCCGACACAGTCGACGACCTCGAATATCGGTTTCCCACCCATTCGGGTCAACACTTCCACGAACGTCGGTACCGGTACACCCCCCTTTCGCCATAAAACCATTTATCGACAAAGGGCACCGAAAATCGGATCTGTCTTTCTTGGTTTTGCCTTTCCCGCTTCACGGGTAATCCCGCTACGGAAGCCGGACCGCCTCCGCGGATGGTGAACCAAACGACTGTCGGCACCATTGCCCACAAAACGGATAACCGACTCAGGCTGATGGGCGTCAACGGCGGCGCCGAGGTCCGGCGCGGTGGCCGATTCCGGACTTGAACCCAGGCCAGCGAACCGAGTCATTCACCGGAGAGACCGTGGACATCATTCCCGAGCCCGTCGACTACCCTTTCGGTAAGCCCATCCGTCTCGACGTCGACTCCGAATACACGCGGTGCCGCGAGCGGCCGGGGCTGACCAGGGTCCGCCCGCCCTACGGTGACGACGCCTGGCTGGTGACCCGCTACCACGACATGCGTTCGGTGCTGCGCGACCGCCGTTTCGTCCGGACGCCCCCCACCGGCGGCGACGAGGCGCGCCTCACCGTCCTGCCGCTCCAGGACAGCATCCTCAACACCGACCCGCCGCAGCAGACCCGGCTGCGCCGGGTGCTGGCGAGCGGGCTCAGATTCAACACCGAGCGGATCCACCTGCTCCGATCGATCGCCGAGCAGCGTTCCCTTACGCTCATGGCCGGGTTCGCCGACACGCCTCCCCCGTACGATCTGGTCGGCGACTACATCAAGCCACTGGTCGTGGAGGTGCTGTGTCCGCTGATCGGGATCCCCAAGCAGGACCTCGCGATCTTCCTTAACTGGTTCGAGGGGTTCGCCAGCACCACACTGGCCGCCGACGTCGTGGAGGCCAGGGTCGAGGAGATCTCCCGCTACACCGACCGGCTCATCGCCGCCCGGCGCGCGGAGCCGAGGGACGACCTCGTCAGCGTCCTCGCCCACGCCCTGGACGAGGAGGGTCCCGACGGCGCTCCCGCCGAGGACGGGGGGCTCGCCGAGGCGGAGATCAAGGAACTGGTCAACGACATCCTGCTGGCGATCGACAACGTCTCGACACAGCTGACGAACGCCTTCTATCTCCTGCTCACCTCACCCGGGAAGCTGGCGGAGCTGCGCGCGGATCCCGGGCTCATCCCGGCGGCCGTCGACGAACTCATACGCTACGCGCCGTTCCCCTCACACGTCACCTTCGCCCGTTACGCCACCGAGGACGTGGAGGTGGGTGGAACGCTGGTGCGCGCGGGAGAGCAGGTGCTACCCGCCCTCCCCTCGGGCAACCACGATCCGTCGGTGTTCGCCAACCCCGGCGAGCTCGACTTCCACCGCGGTTCCAACCCGCACCTGTCCTTCGGGTACGGAACGCACCACTGCATGGGGGCGCCCCTGGTGCGCATGCTGATAGGGGTCGCGATCTCCTCGCTGTCGGAGTGCCCGCCGATGCGCCTCGCCGTCTCGGATGACGAACTGCCGTGGCGCTCGGATCTGCTGATCCGCCGCGTGGAGACACTGCCCGTCACCCGGTGACGCCGCGCCCGGCACTCACCGGAGAAGGACCGCGTGAAAAAGGTGGCGGTCGCCGACCGCACGACCGCCACCCTCGTCATCCTGACTATTTCACCTGACCGAAGACCTGGCCGGTACGTGAGGTGAGCTCGCCGACGAAGAAGTCGCGGCAGGCCCTGAAGTATTCCTCGCTGCTGATCTGGCCGTCGCGGTTGGTGTCGATATTGCCCGCCCCCTTCTCCGCCTCGCTGCTGGACAGCCCCCAGGCCTGCAGCAGCTTCGCGTACTCGGATGGGGACAGGAGTCCGTCGTCGTCGATGTCGGCCGCCGCGAACTCGGCATCGGTCACCGGGCGAAGGAGCTTCTCGGCGTTCTCCTTCTTGGCGTTGTTCTCCATGTAGGAGCGGAACTCCTCCTTGGAGATCTCCTCGTTCCTGTCGGCGTCCATGGCCTCGGCCATGGCCATCCAGGCCCGGTCGTACGCCTCCGTGAGGCGGCGCCCCTTGGCGGATCCCTTCTCGTAGCCGAAGTGCTTGAGGGTCCTGTCCGCCAGAGCCTGCAGGTCGCTGTGCTGGATCCTGCCGTCGCCGTTGACGTCGACCAGCTTGAACCAGTGGTCCGATTTGCGGGCAATAGCGTCTATAGCCATTATTTGCTCCATTCATATGACGGCCTACTTCTGTGACCGAAATACCCGTAGCGGAGCAACAAAAAAACCAAAGAATGAGAAATTCTGACAGCTTTCAGGAAAAGCCCAGCCGGACTATTCACGAAAAATCAGAGATATTCACACTCGAACGAGAGCCGTTGGGGGAGGAACCGGCGTCACCGGTAGCGGAAGCCGTCGAGGAACCGGCGGAAGACACCGCCCACCCGGGGCAGGGGCTCGGCCGACGGCGGTGCCACCGCGCGCTGCCTGGCGATGGGCTGATCGTAGTCGGTCCGCGCGATGGCGTCGACGACCTGGGCCTCGTCGAAGTCCTCGGACCCCTCGATCACCGGCACGAAACCGACCAGCATCCCGTTCCGCATCACCAGTGCTTCGAGCCCCGCCGTACCGTCGGTGTCCCAGTCCGCCTCACGCCCACCGGGCAGCAGGACCCGGACCCCGAACTGGTAGCCGCCTCTCGCCAGTTGAGCGTTGATGCCACGGTCACGCAACGCGTCGACCACCCGCCTGGCCCGATTCTCATCCACCCCTCCCACCGTAACCGGCCCCGGTCACCCGTGAGCACCCGCGCGGGACCCGGCCGGATGGCCCGGCACGCGGATCGGTCCGGTGATGAACCGTGAGGATCGCCGGTCCGACGTCGAACGACTTGTCCGGCAGGGGCGGGCCCGGCGGTTCGAGGGATGCCGCGGGTGGCCCCTCAGCGACTCCGCAACGGCTGTTTCGAGCTTCTCCACCCTCCGCCCGGAGCCGATGCCTACAGCCTGTCCACCCTGCGCAGGAATCCGCGCACGTCCAGGAAGTCGGCGAGCGACCGGCGGTGCTCCTCACAGGCCGTCCAGACCTTCTCTCGCCCGGGCGGGTGAATCTTCGGGTTGTTCCAGATCACGGCGTACACCGCCGCCTCCTGGCAACCCTTCGCCGAGCAGATCGTCGGCTCGCTCATCCGCGGCACACCGCTGCCCACGAGATCCCGTGCCCGTCCTTGACCCGGCCCACTGCGAGAGCGCTCAGCCGGAGCGTCGACTCATCCATGCGTTCAGCCTGTCATGCCACTGTGACTCCGGGGAGGGCGGTACCCGGATCACCCGGCCCCGCCCCGGAGAACACCAGGTGCGCGTGCACGACGGCCCGGAAAGGAGCGATCGGTCAGCCGAGGATGCCGCGTTCGTACGCGACCGCGACGGCCGCGGCCCGGTCCTTGACCCCCAGCTTGCCGTAGATATGGGTGAGATGGGTCTTGGCGGTCGCCTCGCTGATGAACAGCACGGCGGCGATCTCGCGGTTCGAGGTGCCCTTGGCGACGAGTACGAGCACCTCACGCTCCCTGGCGCTGAGCGTTTCGTTGCCCGGCGCCCTCATCCGCGAGACCAGGCGCGAGGCCACCGCGGGTGACAGCACCGTCCGGCCCTCGGCCGCCGCTCGTACGGCGGTGAAGAGCTCGTCGCGCGGCGCGTCCTTGAGCAGGTAGCCGGTGGCGCCGGCCTCGATCGCCGGCAGGGTGTCGGAGTCGGTGTCATAGGTGGTGAGGACGAGCACCCTGCTACGCAGCCCGCGGCGGGTCAGCTCGGCGATCGCCTCGACTCCGCCGCCGCCGGGCATCCGCAGGTCCATCAGGACCACGTCGGGGTCGAGGCGGGCGGTGAGCGCGACCGCTTCGGCTCCGTCGGAGGCCTCGCCGAGAACCTCGAAGTCAGCGGACGCGGCGAACATGCCGTGCAGCCCGTCGCGTACCACGGGATGGTCGTCGACGATCAGCAGGGTGATGATCCGCTCAGCCATGGCTCAGCAACGGTACGCGCGCCGAGACGGCTGTGCCGTATCCCGGCTCGGACTCGATCTCGACCGTCCCCGCGATGCGTTCGGCACGGGCGCGCATGCCGCCGAGGCCGAAGCCGCGTGTGGTTTCGCGCCGGGGCAGCGTGTGCGGGTCGAAGCCGCAGCCGTTGTCGCGGACATCCAGGCTCACCTCGTCCTCCATGTACGAAAGGGTGACGCCGACCCGCGTGGCACGGGCGTGCCGACCGGCGTTGGCGAGTGTCTCCTGGGCGATGCGGAGCACGGTGGCCTCGATCTCACCGTGCAGCGCCTCGACGGTACCGGTGACGGTGAACTCGGCCCGCACGCCCGTCGAGACGGACCACGTCTCGACGATGTTCTTCAGCGCCTCGGGCAGCGTGTCGTGCTCCAGCGCTCCGGGACCGAGGTTCTGGACCGAGCGGCGGGCCTCTCCCAGGCTGTGGCGGGCGAGGGCCGCGGCGCGCTCGACGTGGTCGCCGGCGACCGCGGGGTCGGCGCTGTCGGCGGCCGCCTGGAGCTGGGTGACGATACCGGCCAGGCCCTGGGCGATGGTGTCGTGGATCTCGGCGGCCAGGCGCCTGCGTTCGTCGTTGACACCTGCCTCGCGGGCTTGCACGAGGAGTTGGGCCTGCAGCCCCGCGTTCTCCCGCATTGCCTGCTCAAGACGGGTGTTGGCACTCTCCAGCTCCGCGATGGTGGCGGCCCTCGCCCTGGCGTGCTCGGCCTCCTTGACCCTGATGCTGCCGAAGACGAGGGTGAGCGAGGCGTTGAGCGCGAAGAGCACGCCGAAGGCGACCCACTGCGTTCCATCGGCGGGCGGCATACCGCCGGACTGCGAACCGGCCATGGTCACGGCGGTGGCGAGCAGTCCGGCATACATCTGGCGGCGTGGCAGCAGCCGGTCGGCGTCGAAGTAGCCGATCACCACGTAGATGGCGAAGAACGGGTTCAGCCAGGTGAGCACGGAGCCGAGCGTGAGGCGTGCGACGTAGTAGACCCGGCCCACCATGTCGTACTCGGGCAGGCCGGAACCGGTGCCGCTCCACCACAGCTGCAGGGCCAGCGCGGCCACGGCGAGCACCCAGGCCGCGTGCCTCTCGTCACGGGTCATCAGCATGTCGCCCGAGGCGATCGAGACCAGGCCGGCGAGACCGAGCAGAACGTACGGCCCCCAGCGGAAGAACTGGTTCCCTCGCTTCTCGGCAGTCGTGTCGCCCGCCATCCGCGCGGCCCTCCTTATCTGCGCTACTCCCAACGGAACCAGCGTGACGCGGCACCGAGCAGGATCACAGTCCACAGTGCCGTGACACCGAGGTGCGACCAACCGGGCCAGTCACCCGCCGCCGCCTGGTTCAGCGCCTGCGAGGCCGCCCCGAACGGGGTGAACTCGACGATGCGCCGCAGGATATCCGGCATCGCCTGGACCGGAAACCAGACGCCCGCGGTGAACATGGCCGGGAAGAAGACCGCCGAGCCGAGGGCGGCGGAGATCTTCGTGGTGCGGGAGAGCGCGGCGATCGTCGCGCCCATCGCGAGCGCGCCGAGCGTGGTGAGGACCAGTGCCAGCGCGTAACCGAAGAGCTGCCCGGGGAGCGCCACGTCGAAGGCGAGGCGGCCCACGGCCATCGCGACGACCGCCGCGCACAGGGCGGCCGCGCCGTGCAGCACGATCTGCACCCCCAGCAGCGAGACGGGCCGCACCGGGGTGGTCGACATGCGACGCAGGATGCCACGCTCCCGGTAGCCGGTGAGGACTGGCGGCATGGCCTGCAGCCCGGCCATGATCATGGCGAGGAGCACGACCACGGGGACGTACAGATCGATGACCCGCAGGCCGCCGAGCGCCGGGTCGGCCTCCCGGAAGGACGGGATCAGGCCGAGGATCGTCAGCAGCAGGGTCGGGAAGCCGATTATCCAGAACAGGCTGCCGAGCTCGCGGCCGAAGAGCCTGATCTCGGACTTCAGCACAGCGGTGGATGCGGACATGTCAGTCCTCCTGTTCCGTGAGGTCTGTCGTGAGGTCTGTCGTGAGGTCTGTCGTGAGGTCGAGGAACGCGTCGTCCAGCGTGGCGTCGGCGACGCGCAGTTGCCGGGCGGTGATCTGCTGCCGGGCGAGCAGTGAGATCACCGCGTTGACCGTCTCGTCGGTCCCGTTGATGACCAGCCGGTCGCCCTTCCGCTCCACCGAGGTGACCGCGGGCAGCATGGCCAGTTCGCCGTCGTCCAGCGGCCGCGAGGGCGTGAACGAGATGACTGTCGAGTTCGCGGTGCGGCCGATGAGTCCCGCCGGGGTGTCCAGGGCGGCGACCCTGCCCGCGTTGATCACGGCGACGCGGTCGCACAACTGCTGGGCCTCCTCCATGAAATGGGTGACCAGCAGGACGGTCACCCCTCCGTCCCGGACCTCCTGGATGAGCTTCCAGGTGTCGCGGCGAGCGCGCGGGTCCAGGCCCGTGGTGAGCTCGTCGAGCACGACGACCCTGGGGTTGCCGATGAGGGCCAGGGCGATGAACAGCCGCTGCTTCTGACCGCCCGAGAGCTTGCCGAAGCGGGTGGCCAGCCGGTCGGCGAGACCGAGCCGGTCGGCGAGCGAGCGCCAGTCGGCCGGTCTCGGGTAGAAGGCGCTGTAGAGCTCCAGCGCCTCTCGCACGGTGAGCTTCGCCTGCAGCTCACTCTCCTGCAACTGCGCGCCGAGAAACCGGGTCACCTGTGCGTGGTCGGAGACCGGGTCGAGACCGGCGACCCGGACCGTGCCGGCGTCGGGCACCCGCAGTCCCTCGACGCATTCCACGGTCGTCGTCTTGCCCGCGCCGTTCGGGCCGAGGATTCCGAAGATCTCCCCCTCCTGCACGGCGAAGGACACCCCGTCCACGACGGGTCTGCCCCCGTACGCCTTGCGCAGCCCGCTGACTTCGATGATCGTCATACCTTGAGAATCCCGGTGGGCGGCGGTCCGGCACATCGCCCATCACGCTCGAAATCACCTCAACCGATCGGTTGACACTCGGGTACGACCTCTCATGCGCCGAAGGTCGATGGCCAGAGGTGTCCACTCCGCGCCCGTGTCGCATGACTCGACCGCGTTCTCACCGACATGAGCGACGTGCGGGGGTTCCGCCGGCGTCGCCTGGCCCTCGCGACGTGAGCGGGGAAATCGTGCGAGACCGCGTACCACTCCGGCATGGAGATCGCCGAGAGGAGGGTTTTCCCTGCTCATGGCAGGTCGGCGGCCGATTCCCCGACCCGCGACCGGGTACAGAACCTGCTGCGCCCCGGTGACGGAGGCCGGGCCCCCGAGCCAGGCGGCCTGGAGCTCTCCGCTCCGCGGCGCCCGGCGAACGTGGGGATCCTCCGCCGATCTTGGCAGGGGCCCGGAAAGAAGGTACGCGAAGATGGCCGAACGTACGGTGCCGCCCCCGGTGGATCTGCCCGCGCTCAAGCGGCGCCTCGGCAGCACAGGTGTGTGGCTGGGGTCGATCTCAGCGGTGCCCGCGGCCGAGGCGCGGCGCGCGGCCACCACGATCGAGCGGCTCGGCTACTCCACGCTGTGGTTCGGTGAGACCCCGAACAGCAAGGAGGCCCTGGCCAACGCCGCGGTCCTGCTGTGCGCCACCGAGCGCCTGATCCTGGCCACCGGCATCGCCAACATCTACGGACGAGACGCGACCGCCGCCGCCAACGGGGCCAGAACCCTGACCGACGCGTGGCCGGAGCGCTTCGTCCTGGGCCTGGGCGTGAGCCACGCCCCGCTGGTCACGAGTCGCGGGCACGACTACAGCAGACCGGTGTCCGCCATGCGCGCCTACCTGGACGCCATGGACACCACCGTCTTCAGCGCGCCCCTGATGGAGGAGGCACCGAGGTTGCTGGCCGCGCTGCGCCCGAAGATGCTGGAACTGGCCGCGACCCACGCCCAGGGAGCGCATCCCTACTTCGTCACCCCCGAACACACCGCCCAGGCCAGAAGGATCCTCGGCCCCGACCCCGTCCTCGCTCCCGAGCAGGCGGTGGTGGTCGACACCGACCCCGAGCGCGCCCGTGCCACCGCACGCCACTACATGGCCCTGTACCTGGCCCTGCCCAACTATCTGAACAACCTGCGTGACCTGGGCTTCTCCGACGCGGACTTCGAGGAAGGCGGCAGCGACGCGCTCGTCGACGCGATCGTGCCCACGGGGGACGCGGAGACCATCGCCGAACGTGTCCGCGCCCACCACACGGCCGGCGCCGACCACGTCGCCGTGCAACCCCTTGCCCGGACACTCGATCAGCAACTGGAACAGCTGCGACTGCTGGCTCCCCTCCTCATCGGCTGAGCACTACCCGTCCGCGGGAGGTGAGGGTGCCCGGATGGGCGGACTTGAGATACTTCTCCCATGTCCCCCACAACCTTCATCCTCATCATCGCGTTCGTGGTGCTGGTCATCACGAACCTGCCTCGCCGAGGCCGGGCCACGTCGTACCAGGACGCCGACCACCGGGGCGTGGTCGTCTACTGGCGGCCCGGCTGCACGTACTGCATGAGGCTGCGCACCCGCCTGCGTTTCACGCGGCTGCGCTACAGCGAGGTCAACATCTGGGGAGATCCCGAGGCGGCGGCGTTCGTCCGCTCGGTCGCGGACGGGAACGAGACGGTACCAACCGTGACCGTGGCCGGAAGGGCGATGGTGAACCCGTCGAAGAGCCAGGTGCTCGAAGCGGTCAGGACGCACCTGGATCCTCAGACCTGACCCCACTGTTCGGAGCGCACTACCGACCACACGTGCCACGCGGCCGTGTAACCGGCCATCACCGCGCCGAACCCACCGATCCCCCCCAGAATCACACAGCGCACCAGGTCGTACAGGCTCACCGCGGCACGGTCGCCGCTCCCCAGCACGACCGCGCCGAGGACGGCGGCGCCCACGCCGACGGCCAGGACCCACCCGCGCACCCGCCCCGTCACGCCGGGCCATCGTCCCGGCCGTACGGCGGCGCGCCGGTACCACAGCGCGAACCAACCGGCCAGGACCACCAGGCCGCCCAGCGAGCTGACGTACATCACCACGTTGAACACCCGGTGCGCTCCGACGACCGAGACGCGCATCGCCGGCCAGTGCACCACGGCGAAGCCGCCCACCTGGGTGAACCCGTCCCACACCAGGTGCGTGGCGATACCGGTCAGCAGCGCGGCCGGCACCGCGATCCCGATCCCGGAGGGTTCCCGATCAGGTAGCCGGTCACGTAACCCTCGCGGGGCCAGCGCCGTCAACGGCGCGCGGAGCAGCAGGTGGAACACGACGAGCACCGCGACTCCCACCGGCAGGGCCACCAGCAACCCGCCCGGCCAGCCGTGGGTGGTGTTCGAGGAGAAGGGCAACGGCAGGTAGTACGGCAGATCGGGCACCATCGCACCTACCGCCAATGCCGAGGGGGGCAGCCGGCGCCGCAGCGGCAGGATCGCAACGGTATGGCTCAGCGTGAAAGGCATGCCCCATTGTCGACGTCGGCGACGGTGAGCCACGACAGGAAGACACGCCGAAGATTTCCGGAATCCGCGCGAAATGATGGGGGCACCCGCGCCATGTAGGGAGTGTCCACTTTTCGTACCCGCGAAGGAGACCTGCCTTGGGAAGCGCCCATGGATGACGACTGGCTGGCCAGGTTCGAGGCCGTCTACCGGGAGACATACCACCAGATCACGGCCTACGCCGTACGCCGCTGTGACTCACCGCAGGACGCGGCCGACGTCGTGGCGGAGACCTTCACCATCGCCTGGCGCCGGGTGAGCGAGCTGCCACCGGGACCGGAGGCCAGGCTCTGGCTGTACGGCGTGGCGCGCAAGGTGCTGGCCGGCCACCGCAGGAGCGCGGCCCGGCGCCGGCAGCGCAGCGTCGAGCTCGACACCGAGATGGCCGACCTCTACGGAAGTTCACCCGACAGCGGCGTCGAGCTGAGCGTGATCGCCCAGGTGTTCGGGAGCCTGTCCGACGACGACCGTGAGCTCCTCTCGCTGGTCGCCTGGGAGGGGCTGGGACGCGAGGAGATCGCCACGATGCTGGGTCTGTCACGCAACGCCGTACGCATCAGGCTGCACCGTGCCCGCAGGCGTTTCTCCCGCGCGCTCGACGAAGCCGGTGTCCGGTCCACCACGGAAAGCCGGATGGTTCCGGCGGGGAGGTCGCTGTGAGGAACGCCGATGAGATCAGTGAGCTGCTGAGGCCGCTGTCCCGGATCGAACCCGGGCAGCCGGACGGCCACGCGTCCGGTGCGGGGGCACGGGCGCTGCTGACCTCGATCACGGTCCGGGAACCGGGACGTGCCCGTCGACCCGGTCTCCTTCCGCGCGGCCCCCGCCGTCTCGTGCCGATCCTGGCCGCCGCGGTCGTGCTCGCGACAGGCATCGTCGTGGGGCCGAGCCTGCTGGAGGACGGGGGTGGCGCGGCTACCTCCTACGCCAACTCCGCGGTGGAGATCCACCGGGAAGGTGACCAGTACGTCGCCCGCATCAAGGATCCGTTCGCCGACTACGGCAGGTACACCGAGGCGTTCCACGCGGTCGGCCTGAACGTCGATCTGCGCCCGGTGCCCGTCTCGCCGGGCGCGGTGGGAAAGACCCTGGGGATGGTCATCACCGGCAAGGACTCTCTCGCCCCCGACCCGCAGGGCACACCAGACCCCTCCGGCCCTCGATTCGGGGGTGTCGCCCTCTCGGTGGAGACGGCGCCCAAGGGGTGCCATCCGGGACGGAGCAGCCACTGCGTCATGGTGATGCGGATCCCCGCCGGTTTCGCCGGCGGGGTGAATGTCAGGCTGGGGCGCCAGGCGAAGCCGGGAGAGGAGTATGCGAATTTCGACGCGGCCCTGGCTCCCGGTGAGATGTTCGCCGGGGTCCGGCTGAGAGACGGCCGCTCCGTGGACGACATGCTGGCCGAGGCGCGCAAGCGCGAGCTGACCGCGGTGTTCAGCCTCATTCGGACGGACGAGGAGACCGGCGGCCTGTCCTTCGAGCCGCTACCCGCGGACCGGGTCGGGCGCGGCTGGATCGTCTGGCACGCGTGGCAGGTGAAGGCCGGCGTGATCCGGCTGCTCGTCACGCCAGAGCGTCTGCCCGAGAATCCGTTCCACAACGGAAGCGCACCACCGCCCGCCTCCTGAGTCGGGTGCCGTCACTTGACATCCATGTGCCGCCTCACCGACGCTCGCAGGAGCAGGTGTCGCGACCTCGGCTGCCACAGGGGCCGTACGGGCTGAAACGTCGACTCTCACGAAGGGACGACGTGGATGCACCCCATGTTGCGACGGCTGGACGACCTCGCCGCCCACCTGGCCACGCGCGGGGACGCTCTCGCACTGCTCGGCCTCGGCTCTGCCGGCGCCGAGCACGACCGGCTCGACGAACACTCCGACCTGGACTTCTTCGTCGTCGTCGAGGACGCCGCCAAGCCCCGCTACCTGGAGTCCATCGACTGGTTGCAGGCGCCCTGCCCGGTGGCGTACAGCTTCAGCAACGATCGCAACGGGCGCAAGGCGCTGTTCGCCGACGGGATCTTCGTCGAGTACGCGATCTTCACGCTCGATGAGCTGGCCCTGCTCCCCTTCCGCGGCGCGCGGGTCGTCTGGCAGCGCGACGACGCACCCACCGACCTGGCGGGTTACGGAACGCCACCCGCCGGCCCGTGGTACGACACGGTCGAGTTCCACCTGAACGAGGCCCTGACCAACCTCTACGTCGGCCTGCACCGCGAGCTGCGCGGCGAGCGGCTGGCCGCGGCCCGCTTCATCCAGTCGTTCGCCGTCGATCGGGTGATCGCCCTGCTGCACCTCACCTCCGCTCGGGCGCACCACCGCCGCGACCCGTTCGAGCCGAGCCGGCGCGTGGAGCAGGCGTACTCGCCGGACGTGTTGCCGCTGGCCGAGATGGTTCCCGGATACGAGCACAACAGGCTAGCCGCCAGTGTCACCCTGGCCTGGCTGGAGGAGCGGTTCGCCGTCGACACCGTGATCGCCGACGCCGTCCGAAGGCTCCTGTCGGTCGCGCCCGGCCAGTCACCATCCGCCAACTCCTCTGAAAATCACTCACGTGCGGAAAACGGACTGGCCGGACAATGATCGACCATGACACGGTGTACCGATGTCCGATCTCAGCAGACTTCCCCGCTCGGTCGCCGAGGCCATCGCCGCCGAACGGGGCGGTGAGCGATTGCGTTACCTGTTCTTCTGGGGCCACCGGCCGGCGCGCGGCGGCGGGGTCGGCGCCGGATGCCTCAGCCAGTGGTGGGAGATCGGCTTCACCTCGGAAGGGCACCTCTTCCGGTCCGCCGAGCACTACATGATGGCGCACAAGGCGTGGCTGTTCGGCGACGACGAGACCGCCACGCGGGTCCTCGCCGCCGAGCACCCCGGTGAGGCGAAGAAACTCGGCCGCGAGGTCCGCGGCTTCGACGAGGCGATCTGGAACGAGCACCGCTACGGGATCGTGGTACGCGGCAACATCGCCAAGTTCGGCGAGCACCCCGAGCTGAAGGACTTCCTGCTCGGCACCCGGGCCCGCGTGCTGGTCGAGGCCAGCCCCGTCGACCGGATCTGGGGCATCGGCCTGGCCGCCGACGACGAACGTGCCACCTCCGCCACCACCTGGCGAGGCCAGAACCTGCTCGGCTTCGCCCTCATGGACGCCCGCGACACCCTGGAGGGCACGCCGTGAAACAGTGCCTGACACTCGCGGCGCTGTCGCTGGTGGTTCGGTAAAATCCGGCCGCCTCACCCGGCTCCTCCGGCTCGCGCCGGATCCGGGCCTCGTCGGGACGTTCGAGCACCGTGTCACCGCCCATGCCGGTCACCGCAGGGGCAGATCACGACATTCCACAGGCGCTCACCGGAAGACGAGCGGCATGACTCACGGGCCGCCGCTACGGCCCTCCGGCCGCTGTAGCCGCCGGATCTGGAGGCGCAGCTCTCGTTCACGGTGCGCGTGCTGCTGCTCACGCCGTAGTTCCAGTTCTTCGGCGGTCGCATCGTCCCAGCGCGTCCGGGTCGCCTGGATGTGATGCAGGGTGACGCGGGACAGCCACATGATGCCGATCGCGATGGCCATGAGCACGGTCATGTGACCGGCGAAGAGCAGCGCGAAACCGGCGACGAAACACATCCAGTACGCGGTCTTGACAGCGATTTCTATCGCGTCGATGTGCTTTTCGAACAGCGTCATCCCTTATTCCGATGGTGTTGGGTGGAGTAGTCGCTCCAGCGTGAGAGGGAATGACCGAAATATCGATTTCGCCCGCTCGGGTGGTCATGGCTCCATCGGCGGAAGCGCGATGCCGACCGGGTACGGGACTTGCCGATATAGACGATCAATACCTACTCTGGTATGCGACTTTTTCCTTCATCACGGGGTCATGAAAAGGACGGGGGTGGCGTGGCCGAGCGGATGGTGCCCAGTCCCCGGCACGAACGGCTGAGGCAATTGCTCGTCGAAGCCGAATATAGGGCTCATGAGGTGCGGCAGGCATACCAGCGCGCCTCCTCGGCGATGCGGTCGGGACAGGTGTGGACGGGGCCGACGGCCACCACCTGGACCACCGAGTTGGAAGACCGGCATCAACGACTCGGACGGCTCGCCCAGAACGTGGTGGACGCGGTCGAGGAGGAGCTGCGCCGCTCTCCCCCACTGGTGACCGAGGCAGAGGCGGCCGCCATGCGCCGGGAGCTGGCCGGACGCACGTGACCGTCATGACCATGAGGGGGAGCGTTCCATGGCACCGACCGCCGAGTTCTGCGGCATCGACCCCGAACAGCTGGGTCAGCTCGCCACCTCCCTGCGCGGCGCCGCCGACCGGCTGACCACGTTCAGCAGGGAGTTCGAGGAAAAACTCGGCCGGTACGGGATCAGCACCCCCGCGCTCCGGGAGATCACCGACATCGCCGACTGGGGCGGGAGGCAGGTCTCCATGCTGCACGGCCGGATCGACCTGATCAAAACCCTGGGCAACGGCGCCCCGGAGCTGGGCGGGGCGAGCGGCGCGGAGCTGGGCGGGGCGGGCGGCGCGGCCTCGATGGCGGCGGGCGGACAGGGGTTCATCCGGCTGCCCGACGAGCTGAAGGACTTTGACATCGCCCAAGGCCTGGCCAGGATGTACGGCGAGGACATCCTGGTGAGCTTCCACGGCGAGTCGCAGGCCAAGCTCATCCACGAGCACATCGACAAGGTCGCCAAACTCGCGGAGAACCCCCAGGCCGCCGCCGCCTTCTTCGCCCTGCTGTCCCCCAAGGTCCGCGACAGCCTGCCCAATCTCATCGCGAACACCGGCAGCAAGACCGCCAAGCAGGACCTGGCCGCCTTCAGCAAGGCTCTCGGCGCGGCCCTGAACGCCCCCGCCCTCATCCCGGCCTTCGCCCAGGTCAGAGCCGACCTGGTGAAGCCAGCCGACAACAAGGCCGCCGCGTGGAACCGGCTCGCGCTGCTCAAGGGCGCCAATGCCCCCTCGGACGTACGCAGCGCCGCTGCCCGCGCGCTGGCCCTGGACGACTTCGCGAAGAAGCCCCGCCAGGACTGGCGTGCCGGTGGGCCTGCCGAGACGAAGGCACACGGCCTGCCTTCCGACCTGGTCGCCATGGGACTGGAGGTGCTCGCCGAGGACGGCGCGGCCGTACGGGACGCGTTCGCCAAGATGGGCGGGGCCGAGGTCACGCTGAGCCGAACCGACAAGATGAAGCTGTTCCTCGACTACGCCAAGGAGGCGGGCACCGGGGACCAGGTGGCCGACGCCTTTGGCCGGGTGCTGGAGGCGGGTTCCGAGGCCACGACCGAGAAACCCGGACAGCACAGCCCTGAAGCCGCCGCCTTCGCCCTGGACGCGATAAAGGTCACGGGCTCCTTCGGCGCCGACCTGCCGACGGTCGCCAGTGATTCCATGGGCGTGATCGCGAAGTCGTACATCCACGAACTGGCGTCGGGAGCCCGATTCGACAAGGCCGTCTACCGCGATTCCGGAATAGGGGTCCCGGAGAACTGGGTTCACCTTCCTCCTGTGACCCCCGCGTTCTACCTCAGTCCGGGCGACACGTATCGCTTCCTGAAGACCTTTGTTGGCGACAAGGGGGTTACCGACGACTTCGACGCGACCGCAGCACAGTTCCGTCATGACACACTGACGGCAGCAGCTCGTCTGGACGCGCAAGCAGATGAGGGCCGTTTCGAGCAAATCGCGAAGATGTTCGGCGACCTGGCCGGTCTGGAGTTCAAGGCGATGCTGGACGTGCGCGGAGAGCAGGACACCGCCGATGAAATGATCATTAATATCGTCAAGAACACCGTCTCCTTCGGAATCGACGGGATTCCCATTGCGGGAGAGGTCGTCACAGCGGGATGGGAACTAGCTAAAGCATATGGCGCTGGCGCTGTCCTCGACGGCGTGACTGACCGCATCGAGACACGAGTAGAGCAAGCCACCGGAGCTCGGGCAGACTTCGTCCTGCGTCTGAAATACGATATGGCTCGCCTCCTACACGATGCTGGCTATCCATCCAGCGACCCACCTGCGGAAATCGTCAATAAGACCACCGGAAATATTAAGACATTTGACGAAATCACGGCAGAGGCGAAGCGGGAAGTCGGCGATGACAAGAAATTTGAGCAGGTTTTACAGGAGAAGCTAACACTCTACGAACGCTGGATGGACAGTAACAGAAAATTCGACGACAAGGCCGAGAATGCCTCAACCTACCAAGGCAGCGAACGCCCCAAAGAAGAGATAGGCATCTGGGACTGAGCCAACTTCGTCATCGCGACAGACAAGCGGTAACCGCATGCAGCCGCCAGGTGGGGGCCTCGGGAGCCACGAACACGCTTATCTTGATCTCCGGCTCCTTCTTCACACCATAGATGAACCGCCCCTCCTCGGCGTCTACCTGACTGAAGTCCGACTCTAGTTTGTATCCGAGAGTCCGAGAAAGCGTGCCCTCCATCAGCCCCTGGGCCAAATCAAGATGGCTATCCACATCAGGAGTTTTTCGCTCGTAGTCCGCTGTAGCTCGCAACACCCGCTTGAACTTGTCCTTGGCGCACGGAATATCCTTGTCCGGACGCTGCAGGATACGTAGTTTCTTAAGCGGATTCTCGAAGATACCGTCGGTCTCCAGACGTTGCGCATCCTTCTGTAACTCTGCCGCCGCCTGTCCTAGTTTGGGTTCTGAGGCACACGCCGACGACATCATCACCAACGCTAAACCGATTGCCAGCAGCCGGACGAAGCGCATTCAGTACCTCCGGAGGGGTTGACGCCGGGACATACCAATCTTTACCCACCCTGCCCGCCTTCGCTACACCCTTCCCATACTCGTTTGTCAGCCAGGGGGAGTTGCCAGGTCACGCCGACCGATGTCATCAACCAAGGCAGGGGCATGTCCTCGCGGTTCGGAGCCGTAACCCGTTCGGTCGGCGGCTCGCTCGTCGTCATAGTTTCACCTTTCGAATGCTTTCCGGTGCTCGCGATGGGAGACCGAAAGAGGGCTATCTCATTCATGTCCGACCCGATTCGTCTCCGATCAAGAAAGTGGTTTACCGCTTCCTTGACAATACTTTCGCGAGCAGGATTTCTGTGCCTAGACTGCCTTAGCGGTAGTTGGCCTGCTACCGGATCGGCAATCCAGGCTAGAGCGGATGATGACAGCCGTTGGTCTGCCCGGACTGGATTCGATATCACCGGCTGGATATTAAGTCCGTTTTTTCCAATTCGAGAGGAAATACGATGGACAGTGCACCGTCTCTCGACCCTGGATCTCCCCGAGTGCTGTTCGGTGCCGAGATGCGCCGCCTACGGGAGGCCGCTCAGCTCTCGCAGACCGCCGTGGCCAGACGCCTCGGCTGCACCCAGACCCAGATCAGCCGCCTGGAGAGCGCCAGCCGGACGCCGTCCAAGTCTGACGCCGAAAGACTGGACCTGCTCTACGGAAAAGCCAACGGCATCTCCTTCACGGGGATACGCGAGCACATCATCGCCCAGCCCGGCGGCCCCGCCTGGTTCTGGAACTGGGCCGAGGAGATCGAACCCAGAGCTCTCGTCATCCGTTCCTGGGATCCCCTCCTGGTGCCCGGCCTGCTCCAAACGGAGGCCTATGCCCGGCAGATCTTCAACCTGGAGCCCCGGGCTACTCCCGAGGAGGTAGAGGAGCGGGTCGAAGCACGGACACGGCGGCAGAGGATCCTCGACAGGGAGAATCCTCCACCTATCATCGTGCTCTTCGATGCCGACGTGTTACGCCGTAAGGTTGGTGGAGCCGAGGTGATGCGCGAACAGTTCGATCACCTACTGGAGACCGCCAAGCGCCCCTCTGTCTCTATCCAGATCGTCGATCCGGAATGCCTTCCCGGTCTGGCAGGCGCTTTCATGATCGCCGAACTCCCTGGCGGACAACCCATCACCATTCACACAGACTCACCGGCCAAGGGATACGTTACGAACGACTACGAACTTGTGGCCTCCATCCAAGAAAGATATGAGGCGATACGACTGTGGGCTTATCCTGAGCGCGTATCCCTCAAGATGATCGAAGAAGCGAGACGCGCATGGACCTGAGTGCTGCCATCTGGCGGAAATCATCACGATCTTCAGGAAACGGCGGCCAGTGTGTCGAGGTGGCCGCCAACCTGCCCGGAGTCGTCGCGGTCCGCGACAGCAAGGACCCCAACGGCCCCAAACTGCTCCTCACCCCCGCCGAATGGGACACCTTCGTCCACGGCATCAAAGCCGGCGAATTCGACCACTGAGCCCCAGGAGAAACCGTCGAGGCCGAGACCGGGGGGGCATCGAGCCCTCCCTCACTACCGGCCAAAAGGAGCTAAGCACCTCAGTACGGGCCAGAGCGGTTGGATAACGAGATACACCACGCATTGCGTCCGCCCCTACGATCATGCTTCATGATGATTCGCACATTGACGGCCACTGCCGGGGTGTTCGCCCTGTTGTTCACCGGTACGGCCACCGCATCCGCCGGTCCCATCGTCGGAGCCCCCGAGCTGACCCACAACCCGCTCTACAAGCAGGGCAGCCTCCCCTCGGTCTCCTGCAAGGTGACCAAGGGCACCACCAAGGCCTCCACCACGAAGTACCTCAACAAGGTCGTCGGCTGCCTGAACTCCGCCTGGCGCAAGACCATCAAGGACTTCGTCCCAGCCGGAGTGAGCATCGAGGCCAAGGTCGAGGACGGTCTCTGCCTCACCGGTCTGCAGGTGTCCGGCTCCTTCGCCGCCCACTGCCACCGCTCCATCCAGATACAGCTGGGTTCCGACTGGATCAAAGCCAAGTCTGATCAGGCCATCCTCGTCGAGGTCACCCGGGCCTACGCCGTGTTCATCCAGGGGCAGACCGGCATCGGCGCGGCGTGGTGGGCACTACCGGCCGGCGGGGAGAACCAGGACGACGGCGACGAGCAGATGCACCGCTACTACCTGCAGGCCGACTGCCTGGGCGGGATCTCCATGAGGAGCCTGGGACGCTCGGCGAAGAACTGGAAGCCCCTCCTCACCGCCGAGACGCCGAAGGAGTACGCCAGGTTCAACTGGTACGGCAAGCCCGCCAACCGTCTCCACTGGTTCGAGCAGGGCTACGCGTCGAAGAAGCCTGGCGCCTGCAACACCTGGAAGGCTCCCGCCTCGAAGGTCGCCTGACCCCTGTCGGCTCGTCTCGGGGGACGAGCCATGGCCAGGGTGGTCCCACCCGGCGGGCGAGGTTCAGCGGTTGCCGTCGACCTGTGCGTACGCGGGTTCACGCCCGGGAAGGGGGTGTGGGCAGCGACGATCTCGACCCACATGCGCACCCAGACGCGGATGCCGCCCTCCTGCTTGGCGACGCGAGCGAGTGGCCCGACGGGTGATGCCGTCCGCCTCTGCGGATGGAGGTCGGGTGAGGAGGGTCAAGGTATCGGGTCCCGGGTGCTACTGGACGGGAGTGCAGGTCACGGTCGGGGCGGGGGCGGCGGAAGCCCCCCGCTGGATGAAGGCCAGCTGGACCGCGGCGTTCGGCTTCATGGGATTCCACGACCCGTTGCTGTGGACGGTGACGTCGGCCCCCGACTGGTCCATCCGGCCGGCCAGAAAGACTGCGACCTTCTGTTTGCCCGGCCACGTCCAGTTCAGCTGCCACTCGTCGATGATCGAGGTGCTGGTGTTCTTGATCGATATCTCGACCATGTTGTCGGTCACCCAGGCCCCGTTCTCCTGGTAGGACCAGGAGTTGACCTCCTGGTACGTCGCCGTACACGTGGAGGCCCCGGCCGCCTCGACCCCGAGGATCGCAACGATCACCGGCGCCAGAACCACCACGCCCAGGGCGCCGGCCAGTCGACTTCGCATGTCCGATCTCCTCCAATCCAGGTTTACTAGGATTTTCTACTAAATCCTTATGCTTTCGGTCAAGGAGTGCGCTGACCTGGCCATATCAACTCTTGACTTCTTTACTGACACTTGACTCTGGAGCCACCTGATCGCGTGGGATCACCCGCACCCCACTCCTCGACACCGGCCATCACCTTCCGCCTGGCACCCGCCGGGGTCCCGATGAGCGTGGCCTCGAACCTTCCACCCGCCCTCGCCGCGCTTCTCACCATGCGCGGCACCGCACCTTCAACAGCGGCCCACCCTCCGTCGTGGCACCCCGCGTGCGGGTTCTGGATGCTCGTACGCCACATCCACGGGCGCGACCGCGGCGTCTTCGCCCGCGTCCTTCGCCGCAGCCCGCGTGAGGATCTCATCGACCTGCTGTTGCAGCCATTGTCTGCGGCACGTGGCTTTCTTCGATGCGTCCGCGGCGATCTTCGTGCCGTCCACGGCGATGGTGCCCAGCCTTCCCAAACCAGCCTTCGCGCAGATCAGCAGCACCTGGGTGAACAGATCCCGCACGGAGTCCTGGTGCCGCTGCCGGAACCGAGCGATCACCGTGTGATCGGGCACCAGCAGCCCGCAGATCACCCGCATCGCGACATCCGTCCGGCACAGCCGCTCGATCTGCCGCGACGACCGTACTCCAGCCGAGTACGCGTAGATCAGCAGCGACAGCGGCATCCGAGGATCATAAGCGCGGCGACCGGGCCCGGCCTGCGCATACCGAGCCTCCAACGCCGTGACGTCCGACTGCTCGACTACCTCGAGCAGCACCCACACCACGTGATCATCGGGAAGCCACTCTCGCATCAATCCATCGGAAACCCCTCGCCACCCACCCATCCAACGATCATCCAGACCACCGAATCCGCCGCTGAGGTGACGAACTGCTGCAACCCCTGGTGATCCACCCCCAGGCGCTCGGCCATCGGCTGCATCGACTTACGGCGACCGTCCAAGAGCAGTCCCCGCAGGTAGGTGATCCCCTTGGCCCGCTGATCCGAGCGGGCCAAGGGAGTGAACACCTCAGCGGCGAACGTCTCCAACCGCCGACGGATATGAGCGAGCTGTTCGGGGGTCACGCCCGCATCGAACCACCACACGACCAACCCGACCAGCCACAACAGGCTGACCTAACAAAGCACTACTAGGGGGTGCGGCCAGGATCGCATGAAAGATCAGGGAGGATCCCCAACAGGCGCTCTCCTGAAAGGAGCACACCGGCCGTCCTCATGCCATCCGCCGGACGACGGGGCCGCTCAGCGGGCACCGGCGGACAGTGAGCGCAGGACCTCCACATCGACCTCATGCAGCGACTCGACGACAAGACGGCCCGGCGCACCGGGAATCGGCAGCACGCTCGGCACCGCCACCACCCGGCAGCCCGCCGCGGTAGCCGATGTCACCCCATTCGGGGAATCCTCCAGCGCGACGCAGCGGGCCGGATCCACGCCCAGCAGACGGGCCGCCGTCAGGTAGGGCTCGGGATCGGGCTTGCTCCTCGCGACATCGTCACCGGTGACCACGTGGTCGAAGTGATGCCTGCCGATGCTCCGCAGGCACGCCTCGGCGATCAGCCGTGCCGAGGAGGTGACCAGGGCGGCGGCCAGGCCCTCCCCGTGCACCCCCGCCAGCAGCTCGGCGGCGCCCGGCATCATCTCCACACCACCGGCGAGCCTGGAGATCATGCCTTCCACCATCCAGCTCTCCACCTCCTCGGGAGCGGCGCTCCCACCGGAGACCCGGAGCATGTACGCCACGGCCGCCGACATCGAGCCGCCCACCATGTTCTCCTGGTGGGTGGCCCCCCACTCGCCGCCGAGCCGCTCCATCACCTCGGTCTCGACCTGGAACCAGATCTTCTCGCTGTCGACGAGAAGCCCATCCATGTCGAAGAGAACCGCTTCCATACCCTTGTAGCCCTTCCGGCAGACGGTCACACGTTGAAGTAGTTGGCCTCAGGGTGATGGACGATCAGCGCGGACGTCGACTGTTCGGGGTGGAGCTGGAACTCCTCGGACAGCTCGACACCGATCCTGGACGGGTCGAGCAACCCCATCAGCTGGACCTGATCCTCCAGGTTGGGGCAGGCCGGGTAGCCGAAGGAGTAGCGGCAGCCCGTGACGTTGACCTTGAGCATGTCCTCCAGGGACTCGTCACCGCCGATGCCCAGTTCGGTGCGCACCCGCGCGTGCCAGTACTCGGCCAGGGCCTCGGTCAGCTGCACCGACAGACCGTGCAGCTCCAGGTAGTCGCGGTAGGCGTCCTTGGCGAACAGCTCGGCCGCCGCCTCGGAGACCCGGTTGCCCATCGTCGCGACCTGGAAGGCGACGACGTCGACCTCACCGGAGTCCTTGGAGCGGAAGAAGTCGGACAGGCACAGGTGCCGGTCGCGGCGCTGGCGCGGGAAGGTGAACCGGGTGCGCTCGTTGCCCCCCTCGTCCAGGATGATCAGCGAGTCGCCGTCGCTGACGCACGGGAAGTAGCCGTAGACGACCGCCGCCTCCAGCAGGCCCTCGGTCTGCATCCGCTCCAGCCACATCCGCAGGCGCGGCCTGCCCTCGGTCTCGACCAGTTCCTCGTAAGAGGGCCCGTCACCACCGCGGGCGGCCTTGAGGCCCCACTGGCCCATGAACGTCGCCCGCTCGTCAAGGAACGCGGCGTACTCCGCGAGCGGTACGCCCTTGATGACGCGCTCGCCGAGGAAGGGCGCCGCCGGCACCGCGTTGTCGAAGGCCACGTCGGAGCGGGCCGGCAGCTCCTCCACCGGCGTCCTGACCAGCGTGGCTCCGGTCTTGACCCGGCGCTCGCGCAGCGGCGGCAGGCTCGCGCCCTTCTCGCCGCGCTTGACCGCCATGAAGGCGTCCATCAGGCGCAGTCCCTCGAAGGCGTCGCGGGCGTAGCGGACCTCGCCCTGGAAGAGTTCCGCGAGGTCCTGCTCGACGTAGGCACGGGTCAGCGCGGCCCCGCCGAGCAGCACGGGGAACCTGTCGGAGATGCCCCTGGAGTTCATCTCCTCCAGGTTCTCCTTCATGACCACCGTGGACTTCACCAGCAGCCCGGACATGCCGATGACATCGGCCTTCTTCTCCTCCGCGGCCTCCAGGATGACCGACACCGGCTGCTTGATGCCGAGATTGACGACCTCGTAGCCGTTGTTGGAGAGGATGATGTCGACCAGGTTCTTGCCGATGTCGTGCACGTCGCCCTTGACCGTGGCGAGCACGATGCGGCCCTTGGTCTCGCCCTCGACCCGGTCCATGTGCGGCTCCAGGTAGGCGACCGAGGTCTTCATCACCTCGGCCGACTGGAGCACGAACGGCAGCTGCATCTGGCCGGAGCCGAACAGCTCGCCGACGGTCTTCATGCCGTCGAGCAGCACGTCGTTGACGATCTCCAGGGCGGGGCGCTGGGCGAGGGCCTCGTCGAGGTCGGCCTCCAGGCCCTTGCGCTCGCCGTCGACGATGCGGCGCTTGAGCCGCTCCCACAGCGGCAGCGCGGCGAGTTCCTCGGCCTTGCTCGCTTTGAGAGCCGCGGCGTCGACGCCGTCGAACAGCTCCATGAACCGCTGCAGCGGGTCGTAACCCTCCCTGCGCCGGTCGTAGACCATGTCCAGGGCGACCTGGCGCTGCTCCTCGGGGATGCGCGCCATCGGCAGGATCTTGGAGGCGTGCACGATCGCCGCGTCGAGGCCGGCGTTGACGCACTCGTTGAGGAAGACCGAGTTGAGCACGATGCGGGCAGCGGGGTTGAGACCGAACGACACGTTCGACAGGCCCAGTACCGTCTGCACCCCGGGGTGGTGCCGCTTGATTTCCTTGATCGCCTCGATCGACTCCAGCGCGTCGCGCCTGGTCTCCTCCTGGCCGGTGGCGATGGGGAAGGTGAGCACGTCGACGAGGATGTCCTCGACGTTCATGCCCCACTTCGTGGTCAGGTCCTCGATGAGGCGCAGCGCGATCCGGACCTTCCAGTCGGCGGTGCGCGCCTGGCCCTCCTCGTCGATGGTCAGGGCCACCACGGCCGCGCCGTACTCGCGTACCAGCGTCATGTTCCTGTGGAAGCGCGACTCGACGCCGTCGCCCTCCTCGTAGTTGACCGAGTTGACGACCGCGCGCCCGCCGAGCATCTGCAGCCCGGCCTCCAGCACGGCGGGCTCGGTGGAGTCGAGGACGATCGGCAGCGTGGAGGCGGTGGCGAAGCGGAAGGCCAGCTCCTTCATGTCGGCCACGCCGTCGCGCCCCACGTAGTCGACGCAGAGGTCGAGCATGTGCGCGCCGTCGCGGGCCTGCGCCCGCGCGATCTCCACGCACTCCTCCCAGTCCTGGGCGAGCATCGCCTCCCGGAATGCCTTGGAACCGACGGCGTTGGTGCGCTCGCCGATGGCCATGTACGAGATGTCCTGGCGGAAGGGGACGCTCTGGTAGAGAGAGGAGGCACCGGCCTCGGGGCGGGGCCGGCGCGGGGCCGTCTCCTGCCCGCGTACCCTCTCGACGACCCGGCGCAGGTGCTCGGGCGTGGTACCGCAGCAGCCGCCGACGAGGGAGAGGCCGTAGTCGCGGGTGAAGTTCTCGTGCGCCGAGGCCAGTTCCTCGGGGCTCAGCGGGTAGTAGGCGCCATCGGAGGTCAGCACGGGCAGTCCGGCGTTGGGCATGCACGAGAGGCGGACCCGGGCGTGGCGGGCCAGGTAGCGGAGGTGCTCGCTCATCTCGGCGGGACCGGTCGCGCAGTTCAGGCCGATCACGTCGACGCCGAGCGGCTCGATCGCGGTCAGTGCCGCGCCGATCTCCGAGCCCAGCAGCATCGCGCCGTTGGTCTCGATGGTCACCTGGGCGATGATCGGCACGTCCCGGCCGGCGTCGGCGATGGCCCGGCGTGCGCCGATCACCGCCGCCTTGACCTGGAGAAGATCCTGGGAGGTCTCGATGATCAGGGCGTCGGCGCCACCGCCGACCAGCCCCGCGGCGTTGTCGTAGTAGGCGTCGCGCAGCACGGCGTACGGCTTGTGCCCGAGAGTCGGGAGCTTGGTGCCGGGGCCGATGGAGCCGAGCACGAAGCGCGGCCGCTCGGGGGTGGACCAGGCGTCGGCCGCCTGCCGGGCGACGCGGGCACCGGCCTCCGAGTACTCGAAGACCCGTTCGGAGATGTCGTATTCACCGAGAGCCGAAAGGTTGGCCCCGAAGGTGTTGGTCTCGACGCAGTCGACCCCCACCTCGAAGTAGGCCTCGTGCACGGCGCGGACGATGTCGGGGCGGGTGACATTGAGCACCTCGTTGCAGCCCTCGTGGCCCTGGAAGTCGTCCAGGGTGACGTCGTGGGCCTGAAGCATCGTCCCCATGGCCCCGTCGGCGACCATCACGCGCTCGGCCAGGACTTCACGGAAAGACGGGGTGCTTGTCATGAGACAAGAGTACTGGGATCCGCATGGCCGTTATTGTTGCCGACAGCAATTGAACTTCCTGTCCAATTAACACGGCCACCCCTGTGAGGCACCGATGGCGACCTACCGCACCATCCTTGTCGGCACCGACGGCTCCACCTCCTCCTTCGGCGCGGTCTCCTCGGCCGCCTCCCTCGCCGCCGCCACCGGCGCCGACCTGATCCTGGCCTGCGCCTACTCCCCCATGCGCGAGCGCGACCGCAACGCCGCCGCCGACGTCCTCGGCGACCTCTCCTACAAGGTGACCGGCTCCACCCCGGCGGACGACGCCCTGCGCGCCGCCCGGGAGCACGCGGTCGCCGCGGGCGCCCGGACGATCGAACTGGCCGCCGAGGAGGGTGACGCGGTGGACGTGCTGGTGTCGCTCGCCGGCAGGCGCGGGGCCGATCTCGTGGTCGTCGGCAACCGGGGGCTCAACAGCCTGGCCGGGCGGCTGCTCGGCTCGGTGCCGTCCGGCGTGTCCCAGCGCGCGGGCTGCGACGTCCTGATCGTCCACACCACATCCGGAAGGTGACGTGAAGGCCCCCTCACGGCATAGGCTTAGCCGGATAGGACGGTGCGGTGCGAAGGAGGGGGCGCGTGATCGAGATCGAAGGTCTGCCCGAGCTCGTCGACCCGGTGATGATCGCCGCGTTCGAGGGGTGGAACGACGCGGGCGAGGCCTCGAGCGGAGTGATCGCGCACCTCGAGGGCGAGTGGAAGGCGACCCCGCTGATCTCCCTGGACCCCGAGGAGTACTACGACTTCCAGGTGACCCGCCCGATCGTCGAGATGGGCGAGGGGCTGACGCGCTCCATCACCTGGCCGACCACGAAGCTGTCGGTGGCCAGGCCGCCGGGCGTCGACCGCGACGTGGTGCTGCTCCGCGGCATCGAGCCCAACATGCGCTGGCGCGCTTTCTGCGAGGAGATCGTCCTGGTCTGCCGGGAGCTGGGGGTCGAGCTGGCGGTTCTGCTCGGCGCGCTGCTCAACGACTCGCCGCACACCCGTCCGGTGCCGATCGTGGGATCGGCGACCGACGAGGGGCTGGCCAGGGCGATCAACCTGGAGCTGAGCCGCTACGAGGGACCGACCGGCATCGTCGGCGTGCTCCAGCAGTCCCTGGGCGCGGCCGGGCTGCACGCCGTGTCGCTGTGGGCCTCGGTGCCGCACTACGTGGCCCAGCCCCCCAACCCGAAGGCCACCATGGCACTGCTCAGCCGGATGGAGGACCTGCTCGACATCCCGATGCCGCTGGGCGAGCTGGCCGAGGAGTCCCGGGCCTGGGAGCACGGCGTCGACGAGCTGGCCTCTCAGGACAGCGAGGTCGCCGAGTACGTCAAGGAGCTGGAGGAGCGCAAGGACGCCGCCGAGCTGCCCGAGGCCAGTGGTGACGCCATCGCCGCCGAGTTCGAGCGCTACCTGCGCCGGCGCGACCGCGACTCCGACGGCTGAGCCCGCGGCCGGCGGTCACCACCGGCCGTTCCTCTCCGCCAGGACCGGGCGCGCGGAGGCCGGGCGCCTCCGGTCCGAGTCCAAGGTCACCGGTGCCGGGCACGCCTGGTCGAACCGGGCCCACACCAGCGCGGCCAGGTCGGCGTCCACCCCCAGGGGGGCGGCGACCAGGTCGGCACCGGACGCCTCCAGACGGTCCTGGAAGAAGCCCGGGGCCAGGAGGTAGGAGGCGAGCGCGATCCGCGGCGCGGGTCCTGAGCGCAGCCGCTCCAGGGCCTCGGCGATCGAGGGGGTGCCCGTGGCGGCGAAGGCCGCGGTGACGGGGCGGGAGAGCCGGACCGAAAGCAGCCGGGCCGCCGCCCGCACGTCGGCCAGCGCCGCAGGGTCGGACGACCCCGCGGCTCCCAGGATCACCGAGTCCGCCGCCCTCAGCCCCGCGGCGGCCAGTCGTCTGGCGAGCACGGCCGTGAGCAGCGGATGCGGCCCCAGCGGGGCCGTCACCGTGGCGTCCGGCCTGGCCGCGGCCACCACCGCGGGCAGGTCGATGTGGACGTGGTAGCCGCCCGCCAGCAGCAGCGGGACCACCACGACAGGGCCGGGCACGCGGGCGAGCACGTCGGCCAGCGGGGGTGAGCTGATCTCCAGGAACGCCTGCTCGACGCGCGTTCCCCGGCGGCCCTCGCGTACCAGGTCACGCAGACCGGCCAGGGTCTCCTCCCCCCTCGCGCTGCGCGTCCCGTGCCCGGCGAGGACCAGCGTCGTCACAGGCCTTCGCCCCGGTCGCAGGCCAGGCGGTAACCGCGTTTGACGACCGTCTCGACGATTCCCGAGGGGCCGAGCGCCCGGCGCAGGCGGGTGATGGCCATCTCGACCGCGTGCTCGGCCGAGTCCCGCGACGGGCCGCCGGGGAGCACCGTCCGCAGGTCGGAGCGGGCCACCACGTGCCCGGGTTTGTCGGCCAGGCGCTTGAGCACCGCCATCGGCGCCGGCGGCAGCGGCTTCAGCTCGCCGTCCACCGCGACGGCGTGACCGCGGATCTCCAGCCGGTGGCCGCCCGCGACCAGGCGGGTGACGCTGTGCTCGGGCAGGTGCCTGGCGAGGGTACGGGCCAGCGTGCCCAGGCGGGAGCGCTCGGGCTGCACGGTGGGCACCCCGCGCGCCTCCAGGGGCCCGGCGGTGACCGGGCCCACGCAGGCGGCGACGACCGGCCCCGCGAAGGCCGCGACCAGTGCGTCCTCCAGGCCGTCCGCGCGGGCCGAGTTGAGCATGGCCAGCACGGCCGGGGCACTGGTGAAGGCCACCGCGTCCACCCCGCCGGAGATCGCCTGGCTGACCAGGCGGCGCAGCGGCGACACGTCCCGGTAGGGCAGCCACCGGTAGACCGGCACCTCGATGACCTCCGCGCCGGCTTCGCGCAGTGCGGCCACGAAGCCGGTCAGCGGCTCCCCGTGCAGCTGCACGGCGATGCGGCGGCCGCGCAGGTCCTGGGCCAGGAGGTGCTGCTTGACCTCCTCGCACGACTCCGTGGACGGGGTCCAGTGGTCGTTCAGCCCGGCGGCCCTGACCGCGCCGCGGGCCTTGGGCCCGCGGGTCAGCAGCCGTGCGGAGGTCAGGTGCTCGGCGAGGTCGCCCGCCAGCCCCCAGCCCTCGGCGGCGGCCATCCATCCCCGGAAGCCGACGCCGGTGGTGACCACCACGTCGTCGATCGGGGCGGACAGGCCGGCTCGCGTCGCGGCCAGCAGGTCGGCGTCCTCGGCCAGGGGTACCAGGCGGATCGCGGGGGCGCGCACCACCCTGGCGCCCCTGCGTTCCAGCAGCGCGCAGAACTCCTCACGCCGCCGGGTGGCGGTGACCCCGATCGTGAACCCGGCCAGCGCGTCGGGCGCGGTCTCGGGAGAGTCGACGGGGCTGTCCAGAACGGCGATGCTCATCTGTCGTTCACCACTCCTCGCTTGATCTTCTTCAGGTATCCGGCCGCCTGCGGGCTCACCCCGTGCCCACCTCCACCGTTTCGCCGGTGAGGCGGACCGGGTAGGTCGGCACGGCCGTCGCGGGATCGTCCAGGCACACCCCCGTCGCAAGGGAGAAAGCCTGCTTGTGCATGGGGGAGACCACCACCGGCTCGCCGGCCCTGGTGCCCATGATCCCGCGGGACAGGACGTGGGCACCGCTGAACGGGTCACGGTTGCCGATCGCGAACAGGGTGCCGTCGAAGGCACGGAACAGCGCGATCTGACGACCGCCGACGAGCGCGCACACGCCACGCTCGGGCAGCAGGTCCGGGTAGGAGCAGACCGGCGTCCAGCCGGCCTGCTCCAGCTCTTCGCTCAGGGCGGTCATCGGTGAGTGCCTCTCCTCGGGATGTCGGCGGTGGCGGGCCGGAGCGGGCCTCCCAGCGCGTCGGCGGGGGATGTGGGACATGGGGGGCGGCTGGTCAGGAACGGACCACCTCCAGTGGGATGAGGACCGGTCTCACCTGGTCGCGCTGGGGTTCGAAGGCGATCGAGGGGTCCGGCGTGCCGGGGGCGTTGATGAAGGAGACGAACCGCCGTAGCCTCTCCGGGTCCTCGATCGTGGCGCGCCACTCGTCGGCGTAGCCGGCCACATGCCGCTCCATCTGCGCCTCCAGGTCGGCGCAGATCCCGAGGGAGTCCTCCAGGACGACCTCCCTGACGTAGGCCGGCCCCTGTGCCTCCAGCCAGGCGGAGGTGCGCTGCAGGCGGTCGGCGGTACGGATGTAGAACATCAGGAACCGGTCGATGACGCGGACCAGTTCCTCGGTGCCCAGATCGGAGGCGAACAGGTCGGCGTGGCGCGGGCTGAAGCCGCCGTTGCCGCCCACGTAGAGGTTCCAGCCTCGCTCGGTGGCGATGACGCCGAAGTCCTTGCCCCTGGCCTCGGCGCACTCGCGGGCGCAGCCGGAGACCGCCGACTTCAGCTTGTGCGGCGAGCGCAGCCCCCGGTAGCGCAGCTCCAGCGCGATGGCCAGGCCGACGGCGTCCTGCACGCCGTACCGGCACCAGGCCGAGCCCACGCAGGACTTCACGGTGCGCAGCGCCTTGCCGTACGCGTGCCCGGACTCGAAGCCCGCGTCCACCAGGCGCTTCCAGATCAGCGGAAGTTGCTCCACGCGGGCCCCGAGCAGGTCGATCCGCTGCCCGCCAGTGATCTTGGTGTACAGGCCGAAGTCGCGGGCCACCTCGCCGATCACGATGAGCCCGTCCGGGGTGATCTCCCCGCCGGGGACGCGCGGCACCACCGAGTAGGTGCCGTTGCGCTGGATGTTGGCCAGGAAGTGATCGTTGGTGTCCTGCAGGGCGGCCTGCTCTCCGTCGAGGATGTGGCCGCCGCCGAGCGAGGCGAGGATCGAGGCGACCACCGGCTTGCACACGTCACAACCGCGCCCGGTGCCGTGCTCGGCGATCAGCTGGGAGAACGTCGTGATGGCGCGCACCCGGACGATGTCGAACAGCTCCGCCCTGCTGTACGCGAAGTGCTCGCACAGAGCCTTGGAGAGTTCGACGCCCGATTTGACGAGAATCTGGTTGAGCATCGGGACGCAGCTGCCGCAGGTGGTGCCCGCGCGGGTGCAGCCCTTGATCCCGGCGACGTCGGTGAGGCCGTGGTCGGCGACGGCGGCACGCACCTGGCCCTTGGTGACGTTGTTGCAGGAGCAGACCTGCGCGTCGTCGGGAAGCTCCACGCTCGCCGGGCCACCGCTGAACAACAGCTCGCTCGGCGATCCCGGCAGATCGCGGCCGACGAAGGGCTTCAGGGTGTTGTACGGGGTGGCGTCGCCGACGCAGATCCCGCCGAGCAGGGTGCGCGCGTCGTCACTGACGAACAGCTTCTGGTAGACCCCGCCCACCGGATCCATGAAGGTCACGTCCAGCGCGCCGTCCATGGCGCCGAACTGGGCGACCTCCACACCGAGCAGTTTGAGCTTGGTGGAGAGATCCGCACGGGTGAAGACCGCCCCGCCGCCGAGGATGCGGTCGGCGGCGACCTCGGCCATCGTGAAGCAGGGGCCGACCAGCCCGTAGACCACGCCCTCGTGCGACGCGCACTCGCCGATCGCGTAGATCGCCGGGTCGGCGGTGCGCATCCGATCGTCCACGACGATCCCACCGCGCCCGCCAACCTCCAGGCCGGCCTGCCTGGCCAGCTCGTCACGGGGCCTGACCCCGGCGGAGAAGACCACGATCTGCGCCTCGACGGTCTCCCCGTCCGGCTTGACCAGGCCCGCCACCCGCCCGTCCGGGCCCGCGACGATCTCCTGCACACCCGCCTCGGTGTGCACCCTCAGGCCGAGCCCCTCCACGTGACCGCGCAGCACCGCGCCGCCGCCCTCGTCGACCTGGCGGGGCATGAGCCAGCCGCCCATCTCCACCACGTGCGTCGACAGGCCCAGGCCACGCAGGGCGTCGGCGGCCTCCAGCCCCAGCAGCCCGCCGCCGACCACGACGCCGCTCGTGGCGGCCGAGGCGGCCTCCCTGATCGCGTCGAGATCGTCGATCGTGCGGTAGGTGAAGCAGCCGTCCAGTTCCCTGCCCGGCACCGGCGGCACGAACGGGCTGGACCCGGTGGCCAGCACCAGCACGTCGTACGGCTCGCGATGGCCGTCCGCGGTGATGACCTCCTTCGTCCGCCTGTCGATGTCGACGACCCTGGACGACAGGCGCGGCACGACCCCCTCCGGCACCGGGTAGGTGAGATCCTCAACGCTTCTGCCCGCCAGGTAGGAGGTCAGCGCCACCCGGTCGTAGGCCGGTCTGGGCTCCTCCCCCAGCACCGTGATCCGGCCCGTGAACCCCTTGGCGACCAGGGCCTCGACCAGCCGGTGCGATGTCGGTCCGTTTCCCACCACGACAAGTCGTGACATGATCGCGCTCGCCCTTCCGTCCGCTTCGTCTGCCCGTCCCCGATGGATCGTCCCGCTCACCGGGCGGGGCGGCTCCGTGTCCGTCCGGCGCCCGGCCGTTCCCTCGCCTCCAGCGCCGGTCACGCCGAGACTCCTTCCTGCTCGCAGAGCCAGCCGACGATGCCCTCGACCGCGTCGCGGCAGCCGCCGCAGCCGGTGGTGGCGCGGGTGGCGGCGGCCACGGCCGCGACGTCCCTGGCGCCCGACTCCCAGCAGGCCCTGATCTGCCCCTTGGTCACGTCGTTGCACTGGCAGACCTTCGCCGCGTCCGGCATCCTGACCGGGCTCTCGGCTACCGCGTTGCCCTGCAGACCGGGGAAGAGCAGACCGGCCCGGTCTCCCGGCAGCGGCCCGCCCCGGTCGAACAACTGGGTGAGGTTGCCCACCGCCGACGTCTCACCGAGGAGGATCACGCCGACCAGGCGGCCGTCGCGGATGACGAGCTTGCGGTAGGTGCCCGCCGCCCGGTGGCTGAACCGCACGACCTCCGCGTCGTCCTCGGTCAGGTGCGTCTCGCCCATCGCGGCCAGTTCCACGCTCCTGGCCTTCAACCGGGTCACCAGCCGCGATCCCCGGTATCGGGCGGCCTTGTCGGCCCCCGTGACGATGTCGGCGACCACCGCGGCCTGCTCCCAGGCGGGCGCGACCAGCCCGTAGACCCTGCCCCGGTGCTCGGCGCACTCGCCGATCGCGAAGATCGACGGGTCGTCGGTGCGCATCTCGTCGTCGACGACGATCCCGCGCGCCACCTCCAGCCCGGCCTCGCGAGCCAGCCCGGTCACCGGGCGGACCCCGCAGGCGAGCACCACCAGATCGGCCTCGACCGTCTCGTCTCCCGCGAGCCGCACACCGTCGTCGAGGATCTCCTCGACCACGACGCCGGTCCTGGTCCTCACCCCCAGCGTGCCCAGGGTCTGGCCGAGCACCAGCCCGGCCTCGGCATCCAGCTGACGGTCCATCAGGTGCCCGGCCAGATGCAGTAGCGTCACCGGCAGGCCGCGCCCGGCCAGGCCACGCGCCGCCTCGACTCCGAGCAGACCACCTCCGATCACCACGGCGTGCCGCGCCGCGCCGGCGGCCCGCAGGATCCTCCGGCAGTCGTCCATCGTGCGGAACGTGACGGCCCTGCCCGCCGCACCCGGTACCGGCGGCACGACCGCCTCGCTGCCTGTCGCCAGCACGAGGACGTCGTACGGCTCGCGCCTGCCCGTGGCGGTGAGCACGGCCCGGTTCTCCCGGTCCACGGCGGTCACCTCGACCCCGGGCAGCGCCGTCACCGAATGATCGGCGTACCAGGCCGGGTCGAGTAATCGCACCTGGTCGGGCGGCATCGTCCCGGCCACGACGTTCGACAGCAGCACGCGGTTGTAGGGCTGCGACTCCTCGGCCCCGAACACGGTCAGCCCGACGTGCCGGTCACGGGCACGGATCTCGCTCACCAGACGGGCGCCCGCCATCCCGTTGCCCACGACCACGATCCGGGTCATCCGGCACGCTCCACTCTGACCGCGCAGACCTTGAACTCCGGCATCCTCGACACCGGGTCCAGCGCGGGGTTGGTGAGCAGGTTGACGCCCGGCCAGTGGAACGGCATGAACACGGTGTCCTGCCGGATCGCCGGATTGACCCTGGCCGGCGCCTCGGTCGCGCCGCGCCGGCTGACCACCCGCAGCATCTCCCCCGGGGCCACGTCCAGGTGCTCGGCGAGGTCGGGGTGGAGTTCCACGAACGCCTCGGGTGCCGCCATGTTCAGTGTGGCGATCCGCCGGGTCTGCGCACCGCTCTGGTAGTGCGCGAGCACCCGTCCCGTCGTGAGATGGAGCGGATACTCCGGGTCGACGTCCTCCTCGGGCGGACGGTGCTCGACCGGCACGAACCGGGCGCGCCCGTCGGGCGTGGCGAAGCCGTCCAGGAAAGGCCGGGGAGTACCCGGGTGATCCTCGGCCGGGCAGGGCCAGAACACCCCGGTCTCGGCGGCGATCCGCTCATAGGTGATGCCGGCGTAGTCGGCGATCCCACCTGCCGAGGCCCGGCGGAGCTCATCGAAGACCTCGCGCGGATCGGCGGGGAAACCCTCGGCTCCGGCTGTCCCGCGCAGTCTCGTGGCGAGCCCCCGGAGAATCTCAAGGTCGCTCCGCACCCCTGACGGCGGGGCGGCCGCCTGGCGGCGGAGCAGCACCCGGCCTTCCAGATTCGTCATGGTGCCGCTCTCCTCGGCCCACTGGGTGGTGGGCAGCACGACGTCGGCCATCGCGGCGGTCTCCGACAGGACCAGGTCCGAGACCACGAGCAGGTCCAGTGAGCCGAGCCGCTCGGCGACGTGCCCGGCACGCGGCGCGGAGACCAATGGGTTGGAGCCGAACAGCAGCAGCGCCCGGGGGCCGCCGCCGGTGCCGAGCGCGTCCAGCAGTTCGTAGGCGGAGCGGCCGGGTCCCGGCAGGTCATCGGGGTCGACGCCCCACACGGCGGCGACGTGGGCGCGGGCCGCCGGATCATCGATCCTGCGGTAGCCGGGGAGCTGGTCGGCCTTCTGCCCGTGCTCGCGGCCTCCCTGCCCGTTGCCCTGCCCGGTGACACAGCCGTAACCCGACCCCTCGCGCCCCGGCAGCCCGAGGGCGAGCGCGAGGTTGACGAACGCGCTGACGGTGTCGGTGCCCTTGGCGTGCTGCTCGGCGCCGCGCCCGGTGAGGATCGCCGCCCGGCTCGCGCCCGCGAGGATCGCGACCGCGGCGCGCATCCGGGCGACCGGCACACCGGTGATCCGTTCCACTCGCTCGGGCCACCAGGCCGCGACCGAGGTGCGGACCGCGTCGAACCCGCTCGTCCTGGCGGCCACGTATGCCTCGTCGACATCACCTTCGGCGACCACGATGTGCAGCAGGCCCAGGGCCAGCGCCAGGTCGGTGCCGGGGGTCGGCTGCAGGTGCAGGTCGGCCTGCCGGGCGGTCGCGGTGACCCGCGGGTCGATGACGATCAGCCGGCCGCCCGCCGCGCGCATCGCGGTGAGGTGACGGACGAACGGCGGCATGGTCTCGGCCACGTTTCCGCCCGCGATCAGGACCGCGTCGGCGCGGGCGAGGTCGGTGATCGGGAAGGGCAGACCACGGTCCATCCCGAAGGCTCGGTTGGTGGCCGCGGCGGCCGAGGACATGCAGAACCGGCCGTTGTAGTCGATCTGGCTGGTCCGCAACACCACCCGGGCGAACTTGCCGAGCAGGTACGCCTTCTCGTTGGTGAGGCCGCCGCCGCCGAACACGGCCACGCCGTCGGGGCCGTGTTCGGCCTGGACGGCACGTATCCGGTCGGCGACAAAGCCGAGCGCCTCGTCCCAGCCGACCTCCTCGCCGTGCAACAGCGGGGTGGTCAGCCGCTCGCCGGTGAGGAGCTCACCGGCGGTCCAGCCCTTCTGGCACAGTCCTCCCGCATTGGCCGGGACGTCGTGACGCGGAGTGATCGTGACGGTCTCGTCCACCGCGACGTTCATGCCGCACTGCAGAGCGCAGTAGGGGCAGTGCGTCGCCGTCCCACCCTTCACAGGTGTCTGGGGGGGAAGTGAGACCGGCATGGGTCCGATGGTGCTTTCAGGCGGTTTCACCGTGAGGTCTCCCCTGTTACCGATGTGCTACAAGCCACTAACCGTGTTCACATTCGCAATGAGGTGGATGTGAGTTATCCGTCGGCCCGGCCGGTGCCGGATGTGAGCACGGCGGGTGCCGGGCCTGGCCGGCGCTCACACCCGGGCCGCCGCCAGGCTCGGCGCACTGCCTGCGGCACGCAGGTAACAGGCCCAGGTGATGACCGCGCACACCAGGTAGAAGGAGGCGAAGGAGGCCAGTGCGGCCCCCGCCCCGCCGGTCGCGGCGATGGAGCTGCCGAATCCGCGGTTGATGAAGAACCCGCCGAAGGCACCGATCGCGGAGATGATTCCGATGGCCGCGGAGGCGTCCCGCTTCCCGACGGCCACGGCGGCGTCGTGAGCGGCCGTGCCCGGGGTGACGCCCGCGACCGCCTTGGCCCGGAAGATCGCCGGAATCATCCGGTAGGTGGAGCCGTTGCCGATACCGGTGGTGGCGACCAGGAGCATGTAGGCACAGAAGAACAGCGCGAAGCCGCGCTGGGACAGCCCCTGCCAGACCAGCACCGCCGCGCCCGCCATCGCGGCGAAGTTGACGAACGTCACCCGCGCCCCGCCGAGCCGGTCCGACAGCCAGCCGCCCACCGGGCGGACCAGGGAGCCGAGCAGCGGGCCGAGGAAGGCCAGCCAGACCAGCGAGGCCTGCTCGGGAAACTGGCTCTTGATGAGCAGCGGGAACGCGGTGGAGTAGCCGATGAAGGAGCCGAACGTACCGATGTACAGGACTGACATGATCCAGGTCTGGACCCGGCCGACGACCTTCAACTGGTCCGCGGGACTGGCCTTGGCCGAGGTCAGGTTGTCCATGAAGAAGTAGGCGCCCACCGCGGCGGCCAGGATGAAGGGAATCCAGAACAGCCCCGCGGCGGCCAGCCCGAACGCCCCGATCACCAACGGCATGAGAAGTTGGACGGAACTGACCCCGATGTTGCCGCCGGCCGCGTTGAGCCCGAGCGCGGCCCCTTGCCTCTCCCGGGGATAGAAGTGGGTGATGTTGGCCATGCTGGAGGCGAAGTTGCCGCCGCCCAGCCCCGCCGTGGCCGCGATGGCGAGGAACATCCAGTAGGGGGTGCCGGGGTCGCCGACCGCGACGGCCAGCAGCACCGCGGGCACGAGCAGGAGCAGAGCGCTGACCACCGTGAAGTTCCGGCCGCCGAACCTGGCCGGGGCGAAGGTGTACGGGATGCGCAGCGCCGAGCCGACCAGGTTGGGCAGGGCGACGATCCAGAAGAGCTGGTCGGTGGAGAAGTCGTAGGAGCCGAGTTGCACGGCCACGATGCTCCAGACGGTCCACAGCGTGAACCCGAGGTGCTCGGCGAAGATGGAGAAGACCAGGTTCCGCCTGGCCACCTTCCGGCCGTGCTCCTGCCAGAAATCCGGATCGTCGGGCCGCCAGTCGCTGATCCAGGGCCTCATCGTCTGTCCTCCTGTGGTTTCGGGGGGCTTCGATCCCCGAAACTAGGAGGGCGGCGTTACGCACATTCACTGTCTGTGATGGTGCACCGGTTACACGCAACTAACCCTGGAAATACGCAATGCACACGCCGCACACTCGCAACACTCCGGAAACCCGGGGGGTGCGGGAAGCCGGCGACCGTTCGGCCACGGACACGCCCTGTCACGATCCCGGGCCCCCAGGGTAGCGGCGCGGCCGGCTCCTGGAGTGTGATCGCGCTCACGGTCACGCCGCCCGGAGATGCGGTAAGGCGTGGGCCGGTCGGAGCGCGCCCACCGAAGCACACTCACAAGTAACGGCAATGGTTGAGCCGGTGCGACAACGGGAACCGTCACCGGTGCCGATTCATCCGCCTCGGGGAGTGCGCGTGGCCGTCCAGCCAATCCGACTGTTCGACGATCCCGTGCTGCGCACGGTGGCCGAGCCTGTGACCACCTTCGACCGCGCGTTGCGCGTCCTGGTGAAGTCGCTCCAGGCCACGATGCGTGCCGGCACGGGCCGCGCGGGACTCGCCGCCCCGCAGATCGGCGTCCCGCTCAGGGTCGTCGTCTACGAGTTGGACGGCAAGTCCGGCCACCTGGTCAACCCGCGCCTGGAACTGTCCGAGCGGAGGATCGTGGCCGACGAGGCGTGCCTGTCCGCCCCCGGCCACTGGTGGCCACTGGAACGCTCCTACATGGTCACGGCCCGCGGTCGTGACATGTTCGGCAAACCCGTCACCGTCCGGGCCCTGGGCATGCTGGCCCGCGTTCTCCAGCACGAGGCCGATCACCTCGACGGCACCCTCTTCATCGACCGCCTCCCCGAGGAGGAGCGGGAACGCTTCCTCGCCTCGATCTCTTGACTTGCACACCTCACAACTGTCCGATAGAGTGTTGCAGTTGCAGTCGTAGTTCTCAGCTTAGCCTTATCATCTCAAGTGCTTATGAGAAGTCCGCCGACAGCGGACGTTACAGTTTCTCCGGATGGTTTCCGCGGGTGCATGGTAGGGTCCGCAACGCAGCCCCGTGCCGCCGACCTGGTGGTTCGGTGAGGCTCCCAATGAGGAGAAGTAGTTTTGTCTGAGGGCACCGTTAAGTGGTTCAACGCCGAAAAGGGCTTCGGATTCATCGCACCGGATGACGGCACCGCCGATGTCTTCGTGCACTACTCGGCTATCAACTCCAGCGGCTACCGCAGCCTGGAGGAGAACCAGCGTGTCAGCTTCGTCACCACGCAGGGCCAGAAGGGCCCGCAGGCCGACAAGGTCGAGCTCATCTGACCTGGTTTGACCTCAAAGGCTTCGGGCTGAGCCCGCACCGCGCAAGCGGTGCGGGCTCAGTCATTTTCCGGCCCCTGCTCCCCCGCCGGGGAGTGCTCTCCAGGCGGTCACCCGAAGAGCACTGGCCTCAGAGCGGGCAGGGCGGCTCTCAACGCGGCCGAGAGCCCCGGGCAGCGCCAGAGAGGGTCAGACCACCCCGCCTTCAGAGCGCGACTCCGAGCAGCACGTCCGCGATCCGCCCGACAAGGAGCGGCGCGCCCGGGTCGCTGCCGCCCTCCGACAGGGCACGCTCGGCCCAGTCGTCGATGACCGCGAGGGCGCCGGGGGCATCCAGGTCGTCGGCCATCCGGGCACGGACCCTGTCGAGCACGACACCGGCGTCGGGGCCGGTCTGCAGGCCCGCCGCCGAGCGCCAGCGCGCCAGCCGCACCTCCGCCAAGGCAAGCTGGTCGGAGGTCCACTCCCAGTCGGAGCGGTAGTGATGCGCCAGCAGGGCCAGCCGGATGGCCATCGGATCGGTCTCCCCGCGCAGGCGGGAGACGAAGACCAGGTTGCCCTTCGACTTGGACATCTTCTCGCCGTCCAGGGCGACCATGCCCGCGTGCACGTAGGCCTTGGCGAAAGGCCACTCGCCACACGCCACGTGGCCCTCGTGGGCGCCACACTCGTGGTGCGGGAAGATCAGGTCGGAGCCCCCACCGGCGACGTCGAAACCACTGGACAGGTTCGCCAGAGCGATCGCGGTGCACTCGATGTGCCAGCCGGGCCTTCCCTGACCGAACGGCGAGGGCCAGGACGGCTCCCCCGGGCGCTCCGCACGCCAGAGCAGCCAGTCGAGCGGGTGCTTCTTGCCCGGGCGCTCCGGGTCCCCTCCGCGCTCGCCGAACAGGGCGAGCATCTGCTCCTCCGGGTAACCGGAGACGGCACCGAACTTGGGGGCCGCGGCCACGTCGAAGTAGACGTCACCCTCCAGGTCGTAGGTGGCGCCCTTGTCACGCAACAGCTCGATCAGGGCCGCGACCTGGTCGATCACCTCGGTCACGGCGATGTAGTCGCGCGGCGGGAGGATGCGCAGCGCCTCCATGTCCGACCGGAACAGCTCGATCTCGCGCTCGGCGAGGTCACGCCAGTCGATGCCGGTCTGCTCCGCGCGTTCCAGCAGGGGGTCGTCGACATCCGTGGCGTTCTGGGTGAAGTGCACCCCGTGCCCGGCATCTCGCCAGGCCCGGTTGACCAGGTCGAAGGCGAGGTAGGTGTTGGCGTGGCCCAGATGGGTGGCGTCGTAGGGCGTGATGCCGCAGACGTACATCCGTGCCATGGGACCCGGCTTTGTCGGGACGACATCTCGCACAGCGGTGTCGAAAAGCCGCAGCGGGACACCGGCACCGGGAAGCCGAGGAACCTTCGGCGCAGACCACGATCTCATAAAGTGAGCCTATCGAGCAGACAGACCACCCCGATCAGCTCGGGGTGGCGGATACAGAGGCATTCGTCTCAACTCCGCGAGGTGCCCAGATCATTCCGTGCGGACTTCACGGAAGGCGCCCGGATCACGGGGGGCGGCGGTGAAGTCGTAGCGGACGCCGCCCGGCGCCAGGGCGAGCAGGGTGACGGAGAGAGAGCCGAAGATCCGCCCGTCGGGCAGCTCATGATGAATGATCATGGACCGGAGGTCATCAGAGGGAATCCCCGCCCCGGTGGCGAGTTCCCGCCACTCCTCCCAGGGGCCGTCGAGTTCCGTGGGACGGCCGGCCTTTGCGAACAGGGGGCGGAAGAACGCGACGCGCTCGTTCTCCTCACCGCGTTCCCAGCCGCTGTTGACGATCATGTGGGTTCCCGGAGGAAGGACGTCTCGCTCCAGCGCGGTCCCATCCCAGTGCCACAGGCAGGCCCCGCTGGGATCGGCGCGCAGCAGGTGGAAGGGGTCATAGCGGTCAAGGTCGCTCTCCACCGGCCGGCCTCCGGCGGCCGCCAGGAGCGGGAGGTCACCGCGTGAGCGGCGCGTCTCCTCCGGGGCGAGCACGCCGTGCCCGTTGAGAAGGGCCCCGACCCTCCTGGCCCGGGGGTCGACGGCCAGCCAGGTGCCGCCGCCCTGAAGGTCTCGACCGCCGATCAGGCCGGGCCGGTCCTTGTGCCAGTGTCCCGCCGGCGGAACCCAGGGACGGCCGGTGAACTCATCACGCACCCCGACCACGATCAGGGGGATCTCGGCGCTCGGATCGATGCTGACGACAACCGTGCACATGCCCGGAGGCTACGCCTCCGCCGCGAGCGGGCGCGGAGCGGGGTCCTTCACCGGCAAGGAGTCCGAGGTCACGGCACCTGCCAGCCGGGGGCTCAGATCGGCGGCCACGGGATCGCCGGCCACTCCTTGGAGGGGAGGGGGTGCAGGCCGGTGTCGAGAAGCCTGCGGACCCGCGACCAGGTCGCCTCGACCTCGGGGAGGGTGAGGAGTTCTCGGAGGCGGCGGCCGAGCCGCCCCTGCTCCAGGTCGCGTTCGAGGCGGGTCAGGACGTTCATGGCCTCGCGGGACAGGGGCTTGCCGCGCCACTGCCAGAGCACGGTGCGGAGCTTGTCCTCGGCGGAGAAGGAGACCCCGTGATCGACCCCGTAGACATGGCCGTCGGCGAGCGGCAGCAGGTGGCCACCCTTGCGGTCGGCGTTGTTGACGACGGCGTCGAAGACGGCCATCCGCCGCAGCGAGGGCTGGCGACTGCGGATCAGCACCATCAGGTCGATCTCGGGGTCGGTGTCGATCCAGAGCTGGCACATTCCCGGGCCGAACGGGCCGTCCCGGTAGACGGTGGGCGGCACGATCCGCCAGCCGATCGCCGCGGAGACCTCGTAGGCGGCGACCTCTCGGGCGGCCAGGGTCCCGTCGGGGAAGTCCCAGAGCGGGCGCTCCCCCCGTACCGGCTTGTACACACAGGCCGCCACGAGCCCGCCGAGCCGGACCGAGCAGTAAAGCGTCATGTTGGTCGCCTCGACCAGGCGACCCGCCACATCCAGCCGTCCGTCACGGAGCAGACGCATCGCGGTCTCGTCGTCCAGCCCCGCGGCCGGCGCCGTGCTCAGCGTCGGCTCGCTCTCAGCGCTCATTCGCCTCCTCCACCAGATGAAGCGCTACTACCCCGGTAACCGTTGAGCCGCACACAAATATGCCCTTCGGCATCGAGAGGCTGGGCGCAGAGCGGGCAGGGCGGACGCCCGGCGGCGACAAGTGCCATGGCCCGCTTGGTGAAGGCCCTGGCGGCGCTTGGGCTGATGTGCACGCGCAGCACCGTGAGATCGGCGGACGAGGACGGCTCGAGCTCCTCCTCGACCCCGGCCTCCTGGGCCTCGATGACCACCTGGTCGGCCTCGGGGTCCCAGGCCAGGGCCATGGTGCCGACGCGGAAGTCCTCACTGATCGGCACGTCGAGAGGGGCGTTGTCGGCCAGCGCGGCCGGAGCGACGGCGGGCACCGGGACACCGGCCTCGCCGCGCCGCAACACCTCGTCGAGCAGTTGGTCGAGGCGGTCGGCCAGCGCGGCCACCTGGAACTTCTCCAGCGCCACGGTGGTCAGCCTGCCCTGTCCCCGCGCCTGCAGGAAGAAGGTTCGTGAACCCGGTTGCCCCACGGCACCGGCCACGAATCTCTCGGGTGGATCGTAGTCGAAGACCGGCATAGCCCGACCTTACGTGGTCCCGGATCCGCCGCCGACTGCGGCATCACTCCCGGTGGGATTTTCTCCCCCGTCCTCGCCTTCCGAACCCTCCGCGAGGCGCAATCCAGCCATATCCCCACCCGTGTCGTTGAGCCTGAGCACGAAGGGGCGCAAGGGGGTGTAGCGAATGACGGTGAGCGAGGCCGGATCAGCGGTTATCCGTTGGAACTGGTCCAGATGCAGCCCCATGGCGTCGGCCACGATGGCCTTGATCACGTCTCCGTGGCTACAGACGAGGTAGACCGCCTTCGGGCCGAGACGCTCGTTCCATTCCCTGACCGCCGCCACGGCGCGGTACTGGACGGCCGGCAGGGATTCTCCCCCGGGGAACGTCACCGCGCTCGGATGGGCCTGCACCACCGGCCAGAGGGGGTCCTTGACGAGTTCGGCGATCGGGCGGCCCGTCCAGTCACCGTAACGGCACTCGCCGAAGCGCTCATCGGTCAGTACCTCCGCCCCCTGTCGCCCCTCGGCGACCGCCTGCGCGGTCTCCTGACAGCGTTCCAGCGGGCTGGAGACGATCGCGTCGAGCTCCAGCGAGGTCAGCCGGGCGGCGAGGGCCTTCGCCTGGGCCTGTCCCGCGTCGCTGAGGTGAACGTCCGGGGTCCATCCCGCGAGGACCGGACCGGTGAGGTGGGTAAGGCCGTGTCTGGCCAGCAACAAGGTCGTCACGCGGGCAAGTCTTGCAGCCCTCACTCCACTACTTTTAAGTGGCCGAGCGGTAATCTGGCCGGATCATGGAGCAGCGCTATGTGGGCCGGAGCGGCTTGTCGGTGTCCCGCCTGGGACTGGGGACGATGACGTGGGGGCGTGACACCGGCGCCGAGGAGGCCGCGGCGCAGCTCCGCATGTTCGCCGAGGCCGGCGGCACGCTCATCGACACCGCCGACGTCTACACGGGCGGCGACGCCGAACGGCTGCTCGGGCGGCTGCTGCGCGACTCGGTGCCGCGTTCGGAGCTGGTGCTGTCCACCAAGGCCGTGCTCACCCCCGCCGGGCGCAGACCCCGCGACGCCTCAAGGAAGCACCTGGTCGCCGCGATCGACGCCTCCCTGACCCGCCTGGGCGTCAACGAGGTCGACCTGTGGCAGCTGCACGCCTTTGATCCCGACGTCCCGCTGGAGGAGACCCTGGCCGCCGTGGACGCGATCGTGTCCTCCGGGCGGGCCGCGTACGCCGGGGTGTGCGACTACGCGGGCTGGCAGCTGGCGACCGCCGCCGTGGGGCAGCGGGCGGTTCCAGGGCGGGTGCCGATCGTCGCGGCCCAGGTCGAGTACTCGCTCCTGGCCAGAGAGGCCGAGCGCGAGCTGATCCCCGCCGCCGAGCATGTCGGCGCCGGGGTGCTCGCCTGGTCGCCGCTCGGGCGCGGGGTCCTCACCGGCAAGTACCGCACGGGCATCCCCGCCGACTCTCGGGCCGCCACCCCGCACTTCGCCGATTTCGTCACGCCCTACCTCGACGAGCGGTGCCGCCGGGTCGTGGAGTCGGTGACGACCGCCGCCGAAGGGCTTGGCGTCTCGCCGCTGTCGGTGGCCCTGTCGTGGGTACGCGACCAGCCGGGGGTGGCCTCCGCCATCGTCGGCGCCCGCACCCACGCGCAGCTGTCCGGGGTGCTCCAGGCCGAGGACCTGGCGTTGCCCGTGGAGATAAGGGAAGCACTCGACGACGTGTCGGCCGACTGAGACGCCCAGGACGGAAACCGAACGAGAATTCGCCTCGCGTATCACTAGTCGATACCGAATAGCAACTTTCCGTGAAAAAACCGGGCCCCCCCACAAGACTGTCGAACAGGTAGCGGGGGCACCCGGATGTCGGCAGCACATCACGGCCGATATCCGACCCGGGGGAAGGGAGACGAGTGCGAACCGCGATGTCGGCAGGCGCACTGGCGCTGGTGCTGGGCAGCGGGATCCCGGCGGTCTCGTCGGTGGACACCGCCCGGGCGGACACCGTCACGCAGGTGGACGACTGCGATCACGGAGGGCTGCTGGGCACCGTGACGGGCGGGATCTGCCGGACCGTGGACAAGGTGGTGAGCGGCATCACGGGCGACGCCTCCCCGCTCGCCCCCATGCTGGCCCCGCTCTCGTCCTCGCCCGCCGGTGACGACACCGCCGGCACCACGGCTCGGACGCCCACCGCCGAGAAGACGTCCCCCGTCGGGGAGGAGACACCGGCACCAGCCACCTCGGCCGCCGAAACCCGACCCGCAGCGGGCGAGGAGACCCCCTCGCGCCCCGAGGATCCCACCGGCACCTGCCGGCCCACGGCGGCCTCCCCCAAATGCCCGGACCCGTCGGAGAGTCCCCTCTCTCAGGAGGCGGCCCGGCCCAAGCCGTCGCCGAGCCCCTCGCGCGACCACGGCCACCGGCCCGCGCGGAAGAAACCGGTTCCGGTGCCGACCGGCTGGACGCGACAGCCCTCACGGTCGCCGTATCCGGAGGCCGACACGCCCGCGATCGACGTGGACGCACCGGTGACCTCCGAGCCGTCACCCGTGGTCGACGCCGAGGCACCCCGGGTGGAACTGCTCTGGCCGGCCCCGCTGATGCAGGAGTTGCAGCGGCAGATGTCAAACGAACGGCCGGTGACGCCCAGCCGGTCATCCGACACGGCGGGCACCGTGCTCACCACTGCGGTGCTCATTCTGGCCATCCTCGCGGTCCGCCTGCTGTACAGCAGGCGGAAGGTCAAGGAGTCGATCCCCTTCGAGCCGGTGCCACCGGGCCATCACCGGGTGGCCTAGGTCCTGTCCTGCGGATCTTGCCGTGGCGAGGATCGGTCAGGTGGTGTCTCGCAAGGCGGAGGAGGGAGCCGCAGCGTGCTGCGGTGACC